>NZ_BAAIHN010000001.1:0-247730 GCF_054784775.1 Lacticaseibacillus boliensis | reverse complement strand
ATGGGTGTACGGACTCATAGTCGAGTTCTCCTTGTAGTTGGTCTTGTGGTGATTCCATTTTACAAGGACTCAGGCTATGAGTCTTTTCTATTTGACTAATTTGTTGCACTTGAATTGTAAATCCGTCCCAAAATAATAACACCGGTGTCGCACAACGCTAATGGGTTGTGTGGCACCGGTGTTGATGTTTATGAGGTTGTTTAGGGTTTACCGCCGCGTGAACTTCACCACGGCTTCACAGCGCGCGGTTTGCGGGAACATGTCGATGGATTGAATATAATCCACCCGCCAGTCGCGGCTCAACGCGACCAGATCGCGCGCGAGCGTCGACGGGTTGCAAGAGATGTACACGAAGCGCTTGGGCTTGGCCTGGTGCAACGCGTGGATGAACTGCGTGTCCAGCCCGGCACGTGGGGGATCAACGATCACGGCGTCGGGTTTGAAGCCGTCTTGAAGCCATTTTGGAAAAAGGTCTTCGGCCTTGCCGACTTCGTATTGGGCGTTGGTGATGTGGTTAAGCTCAGCGTTGGCGTTGGCATCCGCCACGGCTTCGGGGATCGTTTCCATGCCGCGCACGCGCCTGGCCTGGTCCGCCAAGGCCAAGCCGATGGTGCCGACGCCGGCGTAGGCATCGACCAGTGTTTCGTGTGGCTGCAGAGCCAAGGCGTCGATCGCCAGCTGATACAGGCGCTCGGTTTGCTCAGGGTTCAGCTGCAAGAACGCTTGTGGCGACAACCGGAATTCGCGACCGCGGATGGTTTCCGTGAGGTAAGGACTGCCGGCGAGCAGCTTGGTTTCTGGTCCCCAGACCAGGCTGGTTTCACCGAGGTTGATGTTTTGCGATATCGAAACCACTTCTGGCATGTCTTGGGCGATCGCCGCCAGCAGCTGGGTGTGGTGCGGCAATTTCTTAGAGTTGGTGACGAAGGTGACTTGCACCTCGCCGCGGGTCGATTCGCGGACCACCAGCGTCTTGACGATGCCGGAATGCGCGGCTTCGTCGTAGATCGGGACGTTGAGCTTTTCTAACAAGGCACACAGCTTGTTGATGATGGTCATCGTCAGCGGCTTTTGGGTGGCAAAATCCGTCAAAGGCACCAGGCGATGGGAGTTGGGGGCGTACAGCCCGGCGACCACGTGGCCGTTTTGGATACGCACAGGGAACTGAGCCTTGTTGCGGTAATGCAAGGGATTTTTGGCGCCGATGGTGGCGCGCACGTCGTAGTGTTGCCAACCGGCGGGTTTGTACTTGGCGAGGGCTTGGCTGACGACGTCGCGTTTGAACACGAGTTGCTGGCCGTAGTCGAGATGCCCCAGCTCGACGCCGCCGACTTGACCCCAGTGGGGATCGATCGGCGTGATGCGGTGTGGAGATGGTTGCTTGACGCGGTGGCACTTGGCTTCCAGATAGCGGTCGTGAATGGCGGTGACTTCTGCCACCACGACTTCGCCAGGCAAGGCGCCAACGACGAAGGTGATCTTGCGTTTGTAATAACCGATGCCGTTGCCGTTGATGTCCAGACGCTTGATCGTCAGCGGGAAGCGCTGGCCGATTGTAATTTCTTCCATGATAGACTCCTTAGTTGATGACTCTACTATACCCGAAACGACCCGCAGATGCATCGCGTAATCGCTTGCGTTTTGCTATAATGTTGATGGACGTGCTTAGGCACGCGATGGAGGAAAATGTCGGATGAAGATTTATTATACGAACGCCATGTCTCGTAAGATGACGGCGACGGTTTGGGTCAACGAGAAGGCATACGCCGTGGCCAGTCGCTCCCAGATCGAATTAAAAGTAAAACGCGGCGACGTGGTAAAGTATCGCGTCGGCCGCTTTTCGGCCATGCGCACACTGGAATTTCAGTCACCTGATGCCGTGTTCAGCATCGAGCCCAACAAGAAGTTGCAAGGTGTGTATATCGCCATCATGCTGGCCGTGTTGCTGGTGCTGTGGTACATGAGGCAGTCCAGTTCCATGTGGGTGACCGCCTTGGTGGTCGTCATGATCTTTGGTTATGAAGCCAGCACGTATTACCGCGGCTATGTCGCCAAACCGGTCCACAATTGACTGCCAACCAGTGTGATAGGGGCATCTATATTTTTCTAAGAACATAAACAGGCGATTAGGGTTACCCTAATCGCCTGTTTGTATGGTGAGTAATTGACGTTGAGCAGTTGCGCTTAACGCTTATCACTGTTGAGATGTGCCAACGTATCGAAGTCGGCTTGGGCTAACTTGATGTCTTGGGCCTTGATGTTTTGGACCACATGATCGGCGTTGGCGCTGCCTGGAATCGGCAGGATCACGTCTGAGCGTTGTAACAACCACGCGATGGCGATCTGGGCCGGAGTGGCGTCGTACTTTTGGGCGATCTTCGAAATCGTGTCGCCTGACGTCAACTTGCCTGTTGCCAAGGGGAACCAAGGAATGAAGGCGATGTGGTTCTTGTCGGCAAAGTCCAGAACGTCTTCGTCGGTACGATCGATCAAGTTGTAGCGATTTTGCACAGAAACGATCGGGGCAATTTTTTGCGCGGCTTTGATCTGGGCAACCGAAACCTGGCTCAGCCCGATATGCTTGATTTTGCCTTCTTGTTGCATCTTGGCCAATTCACCGACTTGTTCCTCGATCGAGTAATTTGGGTCGATGCGGTGCAACTGCAAGAGGTCGATATGATCCAGCCCTAAGGTGAAAAGGTTCATTTCAACTTGCTGGCGAAGATAAGCCGGATTGCCCAATTCCACCCACTTGTTAGGCGCAGTTCTGAGAAAGCCAACTTTGGTGGCGACCATGACCTTCTTGTCAGGGCGTTGCTTTAAGGCTTCGCCGACATAGAGGTTGGCGTATAGCGGGCCGTAGGAATCGGCGGTGTCGATGAAATTAACACCGTTGTCGATCGCCGCGTCGACGACCTTGACCGCATTGTCCGGGTCCGCTGAAGGGCCCCAGACGCCTTTGCCAGGAAGCTGCATGGCACCATAACCAAGGCGGTGGACGGTTAATTCGTCATCAAACTTAAAATCTTTATTCATTTTGATCTCCTAACTTAATGTGCTTATTTATAATCAGCATACCACCATCTTGATAAATAACCACCCAATTGATTAAAATTGGCGCCAAAACAGGCGTGTGACTGAGGTCACACGCCTGTTTGTCGTTTTACGATGCTGCTTTGGCATTCTTATCGTGGTGGCGGCGCAAAAGCTCCGCATACAGGCGGTAGTAATCTTCCTCGGCCGCCATACTTTGCCACTGGATCACCGGCGCGTGGTCTTTGCCGTAGAAATCATCGATCAGCTCGTAGCTGGTGAGCGTGGTGATGATGACGTCGGCGTCCAGCGTTTCTTCTGCCGGCGTCAGCCGGACAAAGTCGATGCCGTTGAGGAAGTGCAAGATGTCGCGCAAGGTGAAGGTGCCTGGCTCGATCAACACCGCCACACTTAGCTGGTGATCGGCGTCTAGTGTCGGGTAATCGCCGCGGATCACGTTGTACATGACCCGGCGCATGATCGACTGGTATGGCTTCATCGCAGCGGCATCCCCGGTTAAACTGTCAAAATATGTATCGATCAATGCCGGCAGTTGCCCGAAGGTACTGGCGTTTTTGTCTTCGTCATAGAAATCCAAGCGCTTAGAGAAATCACCACCAAACAGCCAAAATGAATAGGTCAGCCGGTAGAGGTTGGCGCGCAGATGTTCGTGATCAGCGTTGGCGTCAGGCGCATCGTCTGGCACATGCGTGTTGAGGAAGCTGATCAGGCCATCGGCAAAGTGCGCGATGACGCTGTCGCGGCGTTGAAAATGGGAGAGCAACCAGCGATCGACGGTGGTCAATTGCTCGCGCAAAGACAAAAAGTGGATGCGACAGAAATAGAAAAAGCCGCTTTCGTTAGTCGCGATCTGTGGCGATTCTGCCTGGATCACATCAGGCAAAGTGGTGGTGCCAGGTGCTTGGGTCAAGCGGGTGAAGGCGACTTCTTGAGGCAACAGGTGGCCTTGGCTCATCCGTAACCGTTGTACCCCTAGTGCCATCAGGTCTTGCTTGGAAAGCACCGCGTCGGCGGTAAACCAGCAGTCAGGATATTCTTGTGTGATGCGTCGCGATTCTGCCAAGGTGGCTTGGTAGTCGTTTTCCCCGAATGGCCAGCCGACGCCGCGATACCCCAAGATGAAGAAGTTCAACATCACCATGCGGATCCGCAACTCGCTGCCTTCAAGCCCCCAGGTGCTGGTGTTTAGTGACACGCCTTTGGACTGGAGGTAAGTCTTGAAGCCTTCGACCCGCCGGCGTAAAGTGGAGATACTGATTTCGTGCATGGCGCAAAAAATATGCACGTCGGGTTGTTCGGCTTGAAACAGGTAGTCGAAAAAGGAAAACGCCATGCTTTCTTGAAGGAGATGGAACCGGTATTGATCGACGGTGATATCTGCAGCAAGCTTGGAAAAGGCGGCCTCATCGGCGATGTCGACCTCGACATCACTGAACTGCTGGAGGTCCGCGATGATATCTTGAAACGCGTTATATGCTTGTGAGTAACTCAGCTGAGCTTCTTGGCTCAGTCTGTTGACGGTGAAGTTCGTGTTTTGTAGTGCTTTGAGCACGCGATAAACGCGGTAATTGATCGTTGCGCGTTTATCGAAGAAGTAAGCTTCAAACATCCCTAATCTCCTCACATCATGTTACTTTGTAGTATAGCACATCATTGACTTATTCGAGAAAGGAACTGTCATGGCATCGATAACAAAACTGACACCACAGAAAAAACCAGGACGGTTCAACGTATTCATAGATGGCAAGTATGCGTTTGCCGTCAGTGAAAGCACGCTGATCCATTTTCGCCTGACCAAGGGGCTGGTCATTGATGACGCCTTGCAGGCAAAAATTGCGGCCCAAGAAGTCGTCGCCCAAGCCAACCAGCTGGCGCTGACTTATCTCAGCCACCAGCAACGCACTGAACATGAACTCCGCACCAAGCTCGCAGAAGCGGATCTGCCGAAGACGGCGATCGACGCGGCGGTCGCCCACATGCATTCGCTGCATTATCTCGACGACGCCCAATTCGCGACGGCCTTCATCAACGATGACCTGCACCTCAAAGACAAGGGCCCGACGGTGGTCGCCGCCAAGCTCAAACAGCACGGCATCGCTGAATCAGTGATCCAAACGGCCGTGCAGGCAGTCGCAGACACGGATTGGTTGGTGCCGGCGCAAAAAGCGGCGAAGAAAGCCGCGGCGCAAACCAGCCGCCAGCCGTTTTACATGCGGCAACAAAAGATCCGTCAGACCCTGATGAAAAAAGGGTTCGATCAGGCCGTTGCAGAGGCCGTGTTAGCCGACTTGGCGCTGGTCGCAGATCCCGATTCGGAAAACGAACGCCTGCGCGCTGCCGCCGCCAAGCTGTGGCGGCAAAAGCGGCAGTATCAAGGCTATGAGCGCCAGCAACGGGTCAAACAGGCATTATATCGCAAAGGCTATGATCTGGATGCGATCGACACGGTGTTGGCTGAGCTAGCTGAGGAGTAGCGGCCGGAGATCAAAGCGCGATGGCATCATCGCGGTATTTTTGATATAATATTGCGCGTACAGATCAATAGGAAGCTGGTTTAGTATGCGGATACCCAAAGAAGGCGATTCAGTCGCCATCCAAAGCTACAAGCACGATGGTAGTCTGCACCGCACGTGGCGAGATACGATGGTCCTCAAAACCAGCGAAGATGCATTGATCGGTTGTAACGATCACACTTTAGTGACCGAAAGCGATGGCCGGCGGTGGTTGACCCGCGAGCCGGCGATTATCTATTTTCACAAGCACTATTGGTTCAATATTATCGCGATGATCAGAGAAGGTGGCGTGTCGTATTACTGTAACCTCGCGACCCCATACACTTTGGATCAAGAAGCGGTGAAGTATATCGACTACGATCTTGATGTCAAGGTGTTCCCAGACGGTGAGAAGCGTTTACTTGATGTTGATGAATATGAGGCTCACCGGCGGCAATGGCAATATCCTGCCACCACCGACCGGATCTTGAAAGCCAATGTGAAGGTATTAGTCGACTGGATCAACCACGGCAAGGGACCGTTCTCCCAAGCTTATATCGACTTGTGGTACAACCGGTACTTGCAACTCTCCCACCGGGTGTAGACCCCGAAGAGGGAAGCCAGGGTGATCCCTGGCTTTTTATTTACGGCACAAGATGCGGATTTTGCGTAAAGGAGCAGATTATGACAGAGTTATTGAAACAGCCAGCATTGAGCTTTGTCGGCCAGGTGTATATGACCGAAGACACAGATCAGATGGGGACGTTTGCCAGTTGCTGGGATGAATTCGAGCAGGCCGGGCATTTTGCCGCGCTCGACGCTCAGACTACAACCCCGAATCGCACGTATATGCTGGTGTTTTCGCCATACGGCACGTTCCAATATTGGATCGGCAGTGTCTTACCGGCAGAAGCCAGCGCCCCTGATGGCCTTGAAAAGCTGAAGCTGCCAGAAGCGACGATCGGCCAAGTGGTCGAACCGGCCAACGGCGTGTTGAACATGTTGCCGGTCGAAACGACGTACATGAAAGGCCTGGAACGACTGGAACACGCCGGCTTCCCGCTGCCGAGTCATATCGGACAGACCGACCATCCGTATTACTTAGAGCAATACCAACTCGAAGCAGGCGTTGTGACCGCGGTCAAGCACACGCTATACATCAATCTCGATCAGCTGGACGGCTACGATGAGTTCGACTAGTGAAGCGATGCGAATCGTGGTGGCGATCGATTCGTTCAAAGGGTCGCTGACCAGCCTCGCTGCTGAAAAAGCGGTCGCGTCCGGCATCTTGCGGGTGCAGCCCGAAGCGGTCGTGCAAACAGTGCCGATTGCTGACGGTGGTGAAGGCACCGTCGCCGCCTTGTTGGCCGCTGTACCTGGCGCCACTGCCCACCCCAAAGTGGTGCAAGACGCGCTGGGCAATAAGACCACGGCGACGTTTGCCATGCTCGATGCCCACACCGCCGTGATCGAAATGGCACAGGCCGCCGGGTTGGCGATGACTGACCAAAGTCTCGGCCAGGCGATGCAGGCGTCGACTTACGGCGTGGGCGAGCTCTTGCTGGCTGCGGTTGCGCGCGGGGCCAAGCGGATCTATGTCGGCCTTGGCGGGTCGGCGACGACTGATGGCGGCGCCGGCATGGCCCAAGCGCTCGGGGTGCAGTTACGCACCGCTACCGGCGCCGCGATCTGTCCCGGCGCAGCCGGCCTGGCGGAACTGGACCAGATCGATGTCAGCGAGTTGGCACCTGAACTTGAAGGCATCGACGTGCGCTTGCTGGCAGACGTCACCAATCCCTTGCTCGGTGCCACCGGCGCCGCGGCGGTTTACGGCCCGCAAAAAGGGTTGACGCCAGACGCCGTGGTTCAAGTCGATGTCGCCTTGGATCATTACGCGCGATTGGTCGCTCAAGCCACCGGCGTCAGCGTTGCCGCAACCGCAGGCGCCGGCGCTGCCGGCGGGTTAGGGGCCGGCTTGATGGCGTTCACGCACGCCAAAGTCGAGCCTGGGATCCAGACGATCTTGCGCCTGGCGGGGATGCCGGCTTTGATGGCGAAGGCCGATGCCGTCATCACCGGCGAAGGCCGGATCGACGCGCAGACGGCCAACGGCAAGGCCCCGGCCGGCGTGGCCGCACTGGCCAAACAATATCAACTGCCGGTGATTGCGGTGTGTGGCGCCCGCGCAGAAGCAATCGATCCGGTGTTTGCCGCCGGTATCGACGTCGTGCTTCCAATCGGGTTGAAGCCGCAACCGCTCGCTTCAGCCTTGGCCGCCACGGCAACCAACTTGACGGTTGCCGGAGAAACGGCGATGCGGATTTTGACGCTCCATTAAAAAATACCGGCTGGATGCCAATCATCCGGCCGGTATTTTTGGTTTAATTGTTCAGCATCAAGTGCATCTCTTGATGTTGGATGCCTGCTTCTTCAAACTGGGGCTTATCCGTTGGGGTGTAGCCCAGCGCCTTGTAAAAGCCCAGCGCTTGGATCTGCGCGCCAAGCCGCAGTTCAGGCGCTTGCACCTCTTGGGCAAACTTGCGCATGGCGTCAAGCAACGCCTTGCCCACACCGCGGTGGCGGAAGGCCTTTTCAACGGCAACGCGCTGCACGTGGTAGCCGTAGTCTTCAGGCAACAAGCGGGCACACCCGATCGGCAGGCCGGCTTCATATGCGACAAAGTAGGTGCAGCGATCTTCATCGGCGTCCACTTCCAGCGCCGGGTCGACGTGCTGCTCTCGCACAAAAACGGCCTGACGAATCGCCAAAGCGTCTTGGTAAGTCGCCGAGTTGGTTCGTGTTGTGGTTTTAATTTCCATGCTGATCACCGATTTCTCATTAGATTATCATCAATTATAGCACGGAATTCGGCCTTAGTAGCCATAATCATCAGGTGCCGGGCCGCTATCTTCGATCTTATCTGCGACCACGAGGGGCACGGTGATCTCAGCGCCCAGCGTTGACTCATAAGTCTGGGTGCCGAGGCTCATGCCGTAAAAGGTGATCTTGTCGTCTTCTAAGATACGTGACGACATGATGGTGGGGTCGTAGACGACCAAGACGACATGCGTGTAGTCACCGTCGATACCCACGCGCAAGTCGGTTTGCTCATCGCCTTCGAGGACTTGTAGCACCTTCCCAGTCAGGTGCAGGAATTCGCCATTGTAGTCGTCGGGATTGCGCGCGAGCTGATCGAAGGTGATGTTGGTGTTGTATTTGTTGCGCTCGGCTTCCGCGCTGGCCGCATTGGCCTGCAAAGCGGATTGGCTGGCGGCGATGGATTCAGAAACTGACGCGGAGGAGCTGGCAAGCGATGCACTGCGGATGCTTGCGGCCACACTGGCACTTTTGGCGCTTTGCCGACTTGCAGATTCGGAATCTGCACGCGCGATCGCTGTGCTTTCGCTTGCCGCCTTGGCTTCTGCGTCAGGGTCGGGTTTGACGGTGACAGTCGCGGTTTGGTAGCTTCTGTCATCTTCGACGCGAAAATGCAACACGGCGGGCTCCGATTCAGCGGTGAACCAATACTTCTTCTCACGCTCAGCGTCAAAGCATTCAGAGACCGTCTGATTCTGGTCACTGCTGTCTGTGATGGTCAGCTTGTCACCTTCGTGGCCGGTGAAGGCGACAGCGGCTTGGTTGTCATTGTCGTAATCCGCGGTGTAAGTCTTACCATCGATGTCGAGCTTGCCGGCGTTGGTCAGCGCGGTTGTTGAACTAGACGCACTTGCGGATTCGGGTTCTGGTGCCCCAAGATCCGCGGTTGTGCTCGCCATGCTGAGCCGGATCAGCCCGGCAGCCAGCAGTAGCCCGGCGGCAACGGCAAACGGTGCGACTTTGAACTGGCGCTTGTGCTTGGCGATGAAGATACCGATCAATCCTGCCACACCAATGATCATAATGAATATCCCACTTAACATAAGCTTTCCCCTCCTTATGCCTATTAAATTCGCAGACATGACACCAGCTAAATTTTCTGAGTTAAAAATGGCAAAATGATTGCAAATTTAATGTAAATCCATTAGAGTTAACCGCAAGCACTTATTCAAGGAGGCTTTTTTATGAGCACAGCACAACCCCGCGGGTTCGAACCCGTCACCCAGTATCTCAGTCATCACCACAACGATTATCACGACATGCCGCTGGGCAATTTGATCGGGATCACCAACGTCTGCCATACCGATGCCAACACTGTGATCGATGAATTCGACCGCCAGCGCGCCCAGCTGGACAAATTTGCAGATGTCGATATCACCGAATTCGACGGTTTCCATGTGTTGCGGTATGCCGCAGACAGCGAAGCCGTGGTGGCAGGCGATTTTGGCACGCCGACGCGCGTGGTCAATTTCTTTGCGCTACTCGAGCAAGCCCACGAACATTTTGCCGCGAAATCTAGCCAGGTCGGCGTGTTTGCGGCCAACAACGCGGATTTTTCGATCAAGATCACCCATGCCGATGTGACGGTTGCAGGCGCTACGGATCCCTTGCGCGCGTATGTCGAAGCGGTCGTGCGCGACGGGTTCAGCGACTAACTGCGGCTAGACGCCGGCGACACACTTCTTTATAATGGATAAAGACCATTGCCTCGGCCGGTTGCGTCGGGGCTTTTCGTGAGCCGTCAAAAGGCGGCCAGTTGAACTTCGAAAGGACAATCCATGAAACCTCAAGCTTTAAAAGAAGAAGTCGCCAAGCGGCGCACGTTTGCGATTATTTCTCACCCTGATGCCGGGAAGACTACGATCACCGAACAACTCCTGTTGTTCGGCGGCGTCATCCGCGAAGCCGGGACCGTCAAGGCCAAAAAGTCGGGGCATTTCGCCAAGTCTGACTGGATGGCGATCGAAAAACAGCGTGGGATCTCTGTCACCAGTTCCGTGATGCAGTTCGATTATGCCGGCAAGCGCATCAACATCTTGGACACGCCTGGGCACGAAGATTTCTCCGAAGACACGTACCGGACGCTGATGGCCGTTGATGCCGCCGTGATGGTGATCGACTCCGCCAAAGGGATCGAAGCGCAGACCAAGAAGCTGTTCAAGGTCGTCAAAAAGCGCGGCATTCCAATTTTTACCTTCATGAACAAGCTCGATCGTGATGGCCGCGAACCTTTGGATCTGATCGCAGAACTTGAAGACTTGCTGGGCATCGAAGGCTATGCGATGAACTGGCCGATCGGCATGGGTAAGGGACTCATCGGGTTGTACGATCGCAGCGACAACCAGATCGAACTTTACCGCGAAAACGAAGCCGGCGAGCGCTACTTGCCGCTCGACGCGGACGGCAAGCTCGATCCGAGCGAACCAATCGCCAACGAATCGATCTACCGCGACACGCTCGATGACATCGAGCTGTTGAACGACGCCGGCAACCAATATGACCTCAAGAAGATCATGCAAGGCGACCAGACGCCGGTGTTCTTCGGTTCTGCGTTGACCAACTTCGGCGTGGAAACCTTCTTGAAACACTTCGTTGACATGGCGCCGGCCCCGGGCCCGCATATCATGCAAGACGGCAGTGAGCTGATGCCAACGGCGCCGGACTTCTCCGGTTTCGTCTTCAAGATCCAGGCCAACATGAACCCGCAACACCGTGACCGGATCGCGTTTGTCCGCATCGGCGCCGGCGAGTTCCAGCGGGGGATGGATGTTACTTTGGCGCGTACTGGCAAACCCTTGCGGCTGAACAACGCCACCGAGTTCATGTCTGACGCGCGCGAATCCGTGCAGACCGCCGTTGCTGGTGACATCGTCGGTCTGTACGACACCGGTAACTTCCAGATCGGCGACACCATCTACACCGGCAAGCAGAAACTCGTGTATGAAGCCTTGCCGCAGTTTACCCCAGAACTGTTCATGCGTGTCACCGCCAAAAACGTGATGAAGCAAAAATCGTTCCACAAAGGCATGCAACAGCTGGTGCAAGAAGGGGCCGTACAGCTTTACCGGACCTATTCGACCAACGACTACATTTTAGGTGCGGTCGGGCAGTTGCAGTTTGAAGTCTTCAAGTTCCGGATGCAAAACGAATATAATTCTGAAGTTGTGATGACCCCGATCGGCAGCCGCGTGGCGCGCTGGATCGATCCGGAGCAGCTTGACGAGAACATGTCCAGCTCCCGTAACCTGCTGGTCAAAGACATCCACGACGAACCACTTTTCTTATTCGAGAACCAATACGCAGAGCGCTGGTTTGCAGACAAGTATCCAGACGTCCGCTTAACCGCCAAACTCTAGGAGGCTATCATGGGAATTTTTAACTTCGGTAAAAACAACGACGCAGATTCTGAACAACCCCATCAAGATGGGGTCGATCCGGTTCATCAAGCCACCAACGACGACCTCTTGGCGCTGTGGCGGAAGGTGACGCTAGACCAATCCGACGACAACATGGGCACGTTTTTAGAAGAGCTGGTGGAGCATTCTAGCTTGATCACCTTGGTGCTGAGCGACGAGGAAGTGCCAACCAAAGCCGACGGACATCTGGATTTTGATCAAGAGCTAGAGCTACATTTTCCGCTGCTCACCGGCCAAGACGACCAGACCTTCCAACCGTTTTTCACTGATTGGCAAGCGGCGCTGACACTGCTCGACCAATGGACAGAAAGTGGCAATCAAGACGCAGTTGACCAGGCCCAAGGTATCGTGATCAACTTCGCCGAGATGGTGCAGTTCATCTCCAGCAATCCTGACGTTCGCGGCGCGGTCATCAATCCGTTTGCAGACAACATCACGCTGGATCGCGATTCGCTGCTCGATCTGGACAAGCAAGCCAAGTCCCGCCACGAAACCGAAGAACAACCGGTCCACGTCGGTGATGGCCGGAAGGCACCAGATGGCTTGTTGGAGACGTTGGTCGATAAGTTTGCCGCTGATGGCCAGGTTCAACGCGCCTGGATGCGGACGCTGACGATGGGCGATGCCCAGTCGTTCTTCCTGATCCTCGATATGCCGGAGCGCGACGATCAGGACCAATTCTTCGACGACCTGACGGTGCTGGCCAACGAGTACCTCGATGCAGAAGACATCGGCTTAACCATCGCCCCATACAGCGATGAACTCGCCGGTGCCACCAACGGCGCCGTGCCGTTCTACGCCAAATAAGCAAACAAAGCCGCGACGGTTTAACCGTCGCGGCTTTGTTTGACTTGATCAGATAAACTTACGCTGTCCGGCAGCGTAAGTATTCTTTGAGCTGTGTTGGGGATAGTGGTACAGGTCGGGTTTGATGTGTTCCGGCCCTTGAGATGGCTGGAACGGTGCGAGGCGCTCAGAAGCTAACTCGGCTCCGCCGAGTGGATCTTCTTCGACGCCTTTGTTGTAAGCGGCCAAGCCGCTAACAACAATGCCGCGCCTGAGCCATCTCGGGCCTCCACACACCAAACCCTGACGTTAGCGTCCTGCATCACCGGAAGTGGCAATTTCCAAGAAAGCAGAAATGAGCTGGTGGCAGACAACACCGTCTAACTGAGAATGCATTAATTGCAATCAATGGGGTCGACTCGGTTGTCCATGAGATCAAATTATCCGGATACGCAGAATCTAGGGTGTGGGCGAAAGTGACGGAAGCAGGTCAATCTGACGTGGTGGCATCGTTGTTGGCGACTTGTCGCCATACAACCAGCGCAGGTGGAGATCCACTCGAAGCGTAGCGGAGAGTTAGCTCCACCGAGCACCGCCACTACGACAGATTGAAACCTGCTGGAGTCACTTTCGCCCACGCCCGCCAGCTAACTGGTCTACCCAACACCAGACACTTACGCCGCCGGACAACGTCAACGCAAAAAGCGCCTGATTCGATTGGAATCCGGCGCTTGGTGGGTTAGTGCGTGACGCCACCCCAAACGGTGGTGGCAGGGTGTTCAGCGGCGTCGACGGTGATGAAAAACGCTAAAACATACGCGTCGTCGCTGAGGCGATACCAGCGCGAATCGTTGTCGAGTTCGGCGACCGCAGTAATCGAAACAGGCGTGCCTTCTTTAAGTCGTTGGCTGCGCATCTCGCCAAACGGCGTCGTCCACAACGTGGCGTCAGCGATGGCGGTGCCGCGGAGGCGGCAGGCGGATTCTTGATTGGTAAACAGACTGTGGGGCAGGGTCAGCGGTGTGGGGTCGGGGAGGAATGGATTCTCGGCGCGCCCAGTGGTGTCAGCGGCTGTCAGCCATTGATTGCCGCCGATGTTTAGCCACACAGTATCAGTGTTGGTGTCGCGCATCAAGGCAAACACCCGCCAAAACGTTTTAGCTGGCAACTGTCCTGGCAAAGGGGATCCCGCGAGTGGAGCTTGATAAACCAGTTTGGCCTTGAGCAGTTGAATATACGCGTCTGTTGGCCGTTGTCCGGCTTCAAGTGGAGATAGGTTGTAGGTGAAGCGCAGGCGCTGGCTGGTCGCGGAAAAGGTGCCCGATTGCTCAGCGTCGCCCACGACATGATCTGCGAACTTTGCTAAAGCCTTGGCGGTGAACGCCTCGTTGACGACGCCGGTGAGCACTTCCGGGACCTGCAACAAGTCGCCGGCGCCGTCGCGGTGGTAGATCATTACCGGACCGGCGACGCGCGGGGAATATGCACACAACAGGGATTGATTCGTGTTGGGGAAAACCTGCGTGAAGCCAACAATGGCAGTCAAGACGAACCCTGGCAAAACCTGCCAGGTGACAGGCAAAGGGTCGCCTGGCGTGCCGACCAGTTCGACTGGTGGCCGCAGGTTGGCGTGGGTGCTCGCATTTTGATAATAGACCCGCACCCGCACACGGCTGTCGACTGGGCCGGTGGCCTGTGGCAATGGCGGGGTCGGTTGGGGATCTTTGGGTGATGGCGCCGGTTTTGGTCGGCGCGGCTGGTGGTGATTCGTCGGTGTCGGTTTGGCCGCTGATCGCGGTTGCAACCAAGAACGGATCAAAGAGATCAAACTCATAGGCAACTCCAAAAAGACATCAGGATTCGTTCACGCGTTGGCGAGAATGCAGACTGATCTCGGCGAGCTTGTCGCCGCGGACAACGGTCACATCTGCGAGGTCGACGTGATAAAGCTTGTCTAAGGTGAAGCGCAACTCGGCGTCTTGAATATTGCGGGCTTCGTTGGTGAAGAGAAGTTCATCATGGGTCGCCGCTTGCGTGTAGATCACGGTGGTGTTGCCCAACGAATAGACCTTAACGAATTGTGCATCCGTATGCGCTAACTGCTGCGCGACGAGGTGCGGATAGCTGTTGGTGATATCGATCAGCCTCATTGTACACACGTCCTTTCGCTTATAGACAAGGAATATGATTGGTTCTGCTTTCATTATAGGTTACCCAGCCTCAAACTGCTAGGCATAGCCCCGACAAGCGCCAAAAATGTCCCGCCTCGAATCGAGACAGGACATTTTCGGTAAATCTATGACAGAATCACGCGTTAGCGGCTTTTTCGGTGATCGCGATCTCACCGTTGGCAATGCGCGCTTCCAGCGCGGTTGCGGACGGATGGTCGAGATAGAAGTCAGCGACACGGTCTTCTATCTGCTCTTGGATGACCCGGCGCAGCGGCCGTGCCCCCATGGCAGGATCGTAACCTAATTCGACCAGCTTCTCCTTGACTGGGTCAGTGACGTGAATCGTCAGGCCTTGGTCGTGAATGTTGGCATTCGTGTCATCGATCATCAAGCTGACGATCTTCAACAGATCGTCTTTGCTCAAGGACTTGAACTCAACGATGTCATCGAACCGATTCAAAAATTCCGGCTTGAAGTAGTTACCCAGCTGGTTGAGAACGGAGTGGGTGGTGCCGTTCAGGCTGGCGCCAAAGCCGACGTTGGCTTCTGCATCGGTAGAACCGGCATTGGAAGTCATGATGATGATCGTGTCCTTGAAGGAAACAGTGCGGCCTTGACTGTCGGTCAAACGACCGTCGTCGAGGATCTGCAAGAACATGTTCATGACGTCAGGATGCGCTTTTTCCACTTCGTCCAACAAGATCAGGCTGTAAGGGTTGCGGCGGACCTTTTCGGTGAGCTGGCCAGCTTCTTCATAGCCAACATAGCCCGGAGGTGAACCGATGAGCTTAGACACGGAGAACTTCTCCATGTACTCCGACATATCAAAGCGGATCATCGCTTCTTCAGAACCAAACAGCTCTTTGGCGAGTTGCTTAGCCAGCTCGGTCTTCCCGACGCCGGTAGGGCCAACGAACAAGAAGCTACCGATCGGTCGGCCAGACTTGTTGAAGCCGACCCGGTTGCGCCGGATCGAACGCGCCACTTTATCGACCGCGTTGTCTTGGCCGATGACGTGTGCCTTAAGGTCTGGTGCCAGCGTCTTAAGCTGTTGTTGCTCTTGCTTCTTCAGCTCACCGACCGGAATATTCGTCTTTTGTTCGACGATCTGTTCCATGTCTTTTTCGGTGACCGTTGGCGTGTCTTCGTCTTCCACCTTGGCTTGGTCTTCTTGCATCTTTTCGAGCTTGTTGACCTGGTCGCGGTAGAAGGCGGCTTTTTCATAATCTTCTTGTTTAAGGGCGGCTTGCTTTTGCTTTTCCGCATCGTCGATCTTCGCCTTCAAGGCTTTGGGATCGACCACTTGGATGGTCAGGTTCTTCTTGGAGCCTGATTCATCCAACAAATCGATCGCCTTGTCGGGGAGGTAACGGTCTTGGATGTAGCGGTTGGATAAGTTGACCGCGGCTTGGATCGCGCCTTCAGTGTACTTGACGTGATGGAAGTCTTCATAACGCTTTTGGATGCCGTGCAAGATCTCGATGGTCTCTTCTGGGCTCGGCTCGTCAACGGTGACGGGCTGAAGACGACGAGCCAAGGCGGCGTCTTTTTCGATTTGGCGATATTCATTGTTGGTGGTGGCACCGACGAGTTGCAGTTCGCCACGAGCCAACGCCGGCTTCAACACGTTGCCGGCGTCCATGCCACCTTCAGCGTTGCCGGCGCCAACGATTTCATGGATTTCATCAATGAATAAGATGACGTTGTCGTTTTGCTTGAGTTCGTTCAACAGCTGTTGCATCCGTTGTTCGAACTGACCGCGGATCCCGGTGCCTTGCACCAAGGAAACGACATCAAGTTGAATGACTTGGCGGTCTTGAAGCTTGACCGGCACATCACCATTGGCGATCTTCAAAGCCAGACCTTCAACGACCGCGGTCTTGCCGACCCCGGCTTCACCGATCAAGACCGGATTATTCTTGGTCCGGCGGTTGAGGATTTCGATCACGCGGGCGATTTCGCCGTCGCGACCGATGACTGGGTCGATCTCACCGTTTTTGGCTTTGTTTGTCAGGTTGACCCCGAACTGGCCCAAGACACTGTTTTGGTTGCCTCGGTTACCACCGCCGCCACCGCCGCGCCCGGCTTGGGTAGGCGGGGTTTGCTGCGCATTTTGAGAACTTTGGTCCATGCCTGAGCTCATCGCCTTGAAGATATCATCAAGGCTGTTGAAGCCGAATGGATCGTTTGCATTGGTTGGTTGCATACTGCCTCCTGCTTGTTGCTTTAATTGTTGGTAGCAATTTTGGCACAAGTTGATCTCTTGTTTCGTCCCATTAACACTCGTGTACAAATGAATCGTCGCGGGATTTTGATGACAGTTTTCACACAGCATTTTGTCACTACCTTTCTATCACGCAAGGTAAAACATGCCTTGCGTCGGATTTGACCTTCACTGACCAAAGCTCAGTATACACGGGTATTTTGAAAATGCAAGCACTCTAATGCAGAGAGTGCTAAAAAAGTCAGTTAGACCCTTGCTATATATGGTTTTGTGGTTGCCGTATCGCCTCCTTAATGCTATGGTAAACCTGTAAGACGGAAGGGGGCAACTAATTGACACCAGACTACACACAGCTGATGGATCAGCTGCGCGCAGGCGAGATTGACCAGATCGCCATCGATCCCAGCACGTTCAACGCTTTCCGCACCGCCTGGACCAATTATCCTGCACGTAAAGAGATTGTCGGGACAGCCCAGCGTGAAGGCAAGATTATTTACCATTACCACCCCTTGGCAAGCAATTAAAACTTGTCGAGACAACGGAATAATGGTAAGGTTTACAGGAGATAGAATGTGTCCATTCTATTCGGCAAAAATTTTTTTAAATGACGAAGGAGCAGATTACTCATGGAAAAACGCGAATTTAATGTTATTGCAGAAACAGGGATCCACGCCCGTCCGGCAACCCTCTTGGTACAAGCTGCCAGCAAGTTTAACTCTGACATTAACTTGGAATACAAGGGCAAGAGCGTTAACTTGAAGTCCATCATGGGCGTTATGTCCTTGGGTGTTGGCCAGGGTGCCGATGTTACCATTACCGCAGAAGGCGCCGACGAAGCCGACGCAATTGCAGCCATCGAAGAAACGATGAAGAAGGAAGGCCTCTCTGACTAATGACAAAGCAACTCAAGGGGATCGCCGCTAGTGATGGCATCGCAACCGCGAAAGCCTACATGCTGGTGCAACCTGACTTGTCATTCAATCAGACTTCTATTAAAGATGCAGACGCTGAGGTTCAGCGTCTGCATTCTGCGCTAGAGCAGAGTAACAGCGAATTGAAGCTGATCCGTGACAAGGCGGCGGAATCTCTGGGCGAAGAAGAAGCACAAGTCTTCGACGCGCATATGATGATTCTGGCAGATCCGGAATTTACTGGTGCAATAGAAAGCAAAATCAAAGACGAAGCGATCAATGCCGAAGCAGCGCTGAAGAACGTGTCTGACACGTTTATCGCGATGTTTGAAGGTATGGTCGATAACCCGTACATGCAAGAACGTGCGGCTGATGTTCGCGACGTTTCCCAGCGAGTGCTTGCACACTTGTTAGGCCGCGCGTTGCCTAATCCTGCGCTGATCGACTCAGAAGTCATCGTGGTTGCCCACGACTTGACCCCATCTGACACCGCTCAGTTGAACAAGAAGTACGTCAAGGCGTTTGTCACCGATATCGGCGGCCGCACGGCACACTCCGCAATCATGGCACGCTCGTTGGAAATTCCTGCTGTTGTCGGTGCCCAATCGGTGACCGATGATATCACGGAAGGCCAACTCGTCACCGTTGATGGCTTGACCGGTGAGATCACCATCGACCCAACGCCTGAACAGGTCAAGGCCTCTGAACAAGAAGCCAGCGACTATGCCAAGCAAAAGGCCGAATGGGCGACCCTGAAGACTGCAAAGACCATGACTGCTGATGGCAAGCACTTCACCATCGCTGCCAACATTGGGACCCCGAAGGATCTCACTGGTGTGGTCGACAACGGGGCTGAAGCGATCGGTTTGTACCGTTCCGAGTTCTTATACATGGACTCTGCGGAACTGCCGACCGAAGACGACCAGTTCGAAGCCTACAAGCAAGTCTTGGAAACCATGGGTGATAAGCAGGTCGTTGTCCGCACGATGGATATCGGCGGCGACAAGCATCTGCCTTACTTGCCATTACCAGAAGAACAGAACCCATTCTTGGGTTACCGGGCGATTCGGATCTCTTTGGATCGTGATGACATCTTCCGTACCCAGTTGCGCGCCTTGCTGCGGGCATCCGCATACGGTAAGTTGGGCATCATGTTCCCGATGATCGCTACCGTTCCAGAATTTGAAGCCGCTAAGGCCATTTTTCTGGAAGAAAAAGACAAGCTCGTTGCCGACGGGGTCAAAGTCTCCGACGACATCGAACTCGGCATGATGATGGAAATCCCAGCCGCCGCTGTCTTGGCCGATCAATTCGCCAAGCACGTTGACTTCTTCTCCATCGGGACCAACGATTTAATCCAATACACCATGGCCGCCGATCGTGGTAACGAGCATGTCTCTTACCTCTATCAGCCATACAACCCATCGATCCTGCGCTTGGTTAAGCACGTCATCGATTCTGCGCACGCAGAAGGCAAGTGGGCTGGCATGTGTGGGGAAGCCGCTGGCGACCCGATCATGGTGCCACTCTTACTGGGGATGGGCTTGGATGAATACTCCATGTCCGCAACTAGTGTCTTGAAGGTCCGCAGCCTCATGAAGAAGCTGTCCACCGAAGACATGAAGACCTTGGCCGACAAAGCGATCAACGAATCTGTCACCAACGATGACAACAAGAAGTTGGTTGAAGAATTCACCAAGTAATTCAACATTGAACCGTCTACGTGAATGCGTAGGCGGTTTTTTTATGTCGTCAGAACCGAACGATCCCCGTTGAAGTCGCGACAGGGGCACAAATAAACCGGCCTAGTTTTGCCGAACGTTCGTAAATCCGAACAATAACGATAATTGTACAAACTTTCGTGCGTAAATAGCCTTGTTTTTCCGAATATCCCGTGCTAGACTCAACTTAACTTAAGAAAGCGGGTGACGATTTTGACAGTGGCAATCGTGATGGGATCAAGTTCTGACTGGCCGACGATGAAGCTTGTGGCCAAGCAGCTAGAAGCGTTGGCGATTCCTTATGAAAAGCACGTGATATCGGCACATCGCATGCCTGATGCGTTGGCGGCTTTTGCCAAGAACGCGCGGGCGCACGGTGTGGACGTGATCATCGCAGGGGCAGGCGGCGCAGCCCACTTGCCGGGGATGTTGGCAGCGAACACGACCGTTCCGGTGATCGGGGTTCCGGTTAAAACCCGAACATTAAACGGCGTCGATTCACTCTTGTCGATCGTGCAAATGCCAGGCGGTGTGCCGGTGGGGACCATGGCGATCGGTGAGGCCGGCGCCACGAACGCGGCGTTGTTTGCTGCCAGCATCTTGGCGGTTTCCCAGCCGGAAGTGGCGGATCGGCTGACCGCGTTCCGCACCGCGCAAACGAAGAAAGCGGAAGAAAGCGAGGCCTTGCTCGATGACTAAGCCAATCTTGCCACCAGCAACGATCGGAATCGTCGGCGGCGGTCAACTCGGCCGAATGCTTGCCCAAAGCGCCAAGCAGATGGGCTATACCGTTGGCGTCTTAGACCCGACACCAAACGCACCGGCGGCCCAGGTGGCAGACTTTCAGATCCAAAGCGAATACGCGGATACCCAGGCGCTGATGACATTAGCCAAGCGCAGCGACGTGTTGACCTACGAGTTCGAAAACGTCGATCTCGACGCCTTGAACGCCGCTAAAGCCTACGCGGCACTTCCGCAAGGCACCGAGCTGTTGGCAATCACGCGCCAGCGAATCACGGAAAAAACGTTCCTGCGCGATCACGGCGTCGCCACGGCTAACTTTGCCAGCGTCCCAGACGCTTCGGCACTGTCAGAAGCGATTGCCAGCGTCGGCTATCCGGCGATCTTAAAAACCATCACCGGCGGCTATGACGGCCACGGTCAACAAGACGTGAACAGCGAAGCCGACTTACCGGCGGCAGCTGCGTTAGCCGCCAAAGCCCCATGTATCCTCGAACAGCGCCTGAGTTTTTCTCGAGAGCTCTCGGTGATGGTGACCCAAGACGGCAACGATGTGGTGCGCGTGTTCCCGGTGGTCGAAAATCGTCATCAACACCACATCTTACACACGACGATCGCCCCGGCCCCAGAATTGGCGCCGGCGTTGCAGCAACAGATCGATGAGCTGGCGACGACGATTGCAGAGGCTTTGCACCTGCGCGGGGTGCTCGGCATCGAGTTGTTTGAAACCCTGGATCGCATCTACGTCAACGAGCTGGCACCGCGGCCGCACAATTCCGGACATTATTCGATCGAAGCGTGCAACTTTTCGCAGTTCGACGCCCATATCTTGAGCATCTGCGGGTTGCCGATTCCTGAGATCAAGCTCCAGATGCCGGCGGTGATGCGTAACTTGCTAGGCGATAACCTCACGCGTGCCAAGGCGGCGTGGCGCAACCATCCGCAGTGGCATTTTCATGATTACGGCAAAGCCGAGATCCGCCCTGGACGCAAGATGGGGCACTTGACCGTGACGGGAATGGATGTTGATGACATGTTACAAGAAGTTCAATTGGAGGGCGACAAGTAGTGGAAAAGACAGCGTTGTTGTATACCGGTAAGGCCAAGCAGATGTATGCCACAGACGATCCTGACGTCTTGTGGGTCGAGTATATGGACCAGGCCACGGCCTTGAACGGGAAGAAAAAGGTGCAGATCCAAGGCAAAGGCGTGTTGAACCGCCAGATCTCCACCAAGTTGTTTGAAGAGCTCAACCAAACAGGCCTGCCGACGCATTATATCAAGACCATTGGCGACACGACCATGCTGGTCAAAAAGTGTGCCATGATCCCGCTGGAAGCGGTGGTGCGCAACTTTGCTTCCGGAAGTTTCGAGCGCAAGTTCCAAGTTGAACACTTACGTCCTTTGGTGCCGGCCGTGCACGAATTCTTCTATAAAAGCGATGCGCTAGACGACCCGTTCATCAACGACGAGCAAGCCATCGCCTTGGGTTATGTCGACAAAGCCACGATCAAGGCGATCCACGACTTGTCCGATCAGGTCAACCGCTATCTCAAGCAACGCTTCGATCAGATCGGTATCGACCTGGTCGACTTCAAGCTCGAATTTGGCCGGCTCAGCGATGGGACCCTAGTGCTTGCCGATGAGCTGTCCCCTGACAACATGCGCTTGGTCGATCAAACCACCGGCGACTCGCTGGATAAAGACGTTTTCCGCAAAGACCTTGCGCCGCTGACAGATGTCTACGCTGATGTCCTCGCCCGCCTACAAAAAGGAGTCCAACATGTATAAAGCCAAGATCTTCGTCAACTACAAGCCGAGTGTTCTCGACCCCAAAGCTGAAGTCATCAAAAACACCTTGAGCCGCCTTGGCCAAGACAACGTCAAAGACGTTACCGTTGGCAAGTATTTTGAAGTCTTGTTGGAAGGCGATCACGATAGCGTCTCCAAGCAAGTCGACGACTTGTGCGACCAGATGCTGGCCAATGTCAACATGGAGGCTTACCGCTTCACCTTAGAGGAGGTCAGCGCATGAAAGCTGCCGTATTGAGTTTTCCCGGTTCTAATTGTGATGAAGACCTGTTGTGGGCAGTCGGCCAAATTGCTGGCCAAGACGCGACGCTGGTCAAGGCCACGGCCACCACGCTTGATGGCTACGACCTGGTGTTAGTGCCAGGCGGCTTTTCTTACGGTGACTATCTCAGAAGCGGCGCCATCGCCAAGTTTGCGCCGGTGATGGCGGCGCTTAAGCGCTTCGCGGACAATGGCGGGTATGTGCTGGGCATCTGTAACGGTTTTCAGATCTTGACGGAAGCGGGACTGTTGCCCGGGGCGTTGCAGTGGAATACTAGCCTGGAGTTCATCTGCGAGCCAGAACCGTTGGTCGTGGTCAACAACCAGACCGCTTTTTCCAACCAATATGCCGCAGGGCAAAACATCTCGTTGCCGATTGCGCATGGGGAAGGCAATTACTACGCTGATCCCGAGACGCTTGCGACCATTGAAGCCAACCAGCAGGTGGTGTTCCGCTACGCCGACAATCCCAACGGCAGCTGTAACGACATCGCTGGGCTGACTAACGCCCGCGGTAACGTGTTGGGGATGATGCCTCATCCTGAGCGTGCCGTGGAGGCCTTGCTCGGTGGGGTCGATGGCCTGGGCGTCTTTGAGAGTCTGATCGAAGCCACGAAAGGAGCCGCGCATGTTACAAACTGAACCGACGCCAGAACAGATCCGTGATCAAAAACCGTACCTGCAATTGGGCCTGACCGAAGCCGAGTACGACCTGTTCACCCAGCGTCTCGGGCGCTTGCCTAACTACACCGAAGTCGGCTTGCAATCAGGCATGTGGAGCGAACACTGTTCATACAAGTATTCCAAGCCAATCTTGAAGCAGTTTTGGACGAAAAATGACCGCGTCTTGATGGGTCCCGGCGAAGGCGCTGGCGTCATCGCGATCGGTGAAGGCAAAGCTGTGGTGTTCAAGGCAGAATCCCACAACCATCCTAGCGCCGTGGAACCTTATGAAGGCGCCGCGACCGGCGTCGGCGGCATTATCCGTGACATTTTCTCCATCGGGGCCAAGCCTGTGGCCAGCCTGGATTCGCTGGCGTTTGGCACGACGTTTGACGCGCACAACAAGAACCTGATCGACCAAGTCGTCGCCGGCATCGGCGGTTACGGTAACGCCATCGGGATCCCGACGGTGGGTGGCGAGATCCAGTTTGATGCATCTTATCAACAAAACCCGCTGGTCAACGCGATGTGCGTCGGCATCATGGACGAAAAAGACATCCAGCGCGGCAAGGCGGCCGGGGTCGACAACGCGATCATCTACGTCGGGGCCAAAACCGGCCGCGACGGCATCAACGGCGCCAGCTTTGCTTCGGCGCAGTTCTCTAATGACGAAGACGCGGACCGCTCGGCCGTGCAGGTCGGCGATCCGTTCATGGAAAAACTGCTGACCGACGCTTGTCTGGAAGTCACCCGCGAACACCAAGACATCTTGGTCGGCATCCAAGACATGGGTGCCGCCGGGCTGGTATCCAGTTCCGCCGAAATGGCCAGCAAAGCCGGTTTTGGCATGACCATGGATCTGGACTTGATCCCGCAACGCGAACCCGGCATGACGCCTTTTGAGATCATGCTCAGCGAGTCGCAGGAACGCATGCTGTTGTGCGTGCGTGCAGGACATGAACAAGAGATCCTCGATCTGTTTGCAGAATACGAACTCGACGCGGTGGTTTGTGGCCGGGTAACGGCAGGGCATCAGTACCGGCTGACCCACCACGGCGAAGTTGTCTGCGACATTCCGGTGAGCTTGTTGACCGACGACGTACCCACATACACCACCGAACCAAAGCAACCAGAGCGACTCGCGCATCCAGCGGCGGATTTTGTTCCCGAAATTACCGACGCGACCGCGACCTTGAAAGCCTTGCTGGCGCTGCCTAACATCGCGTCCAAGCGGCACTTGTTCAAACGCTACGACGCCCAGGTGCAAACCAACACCGTGATCGCGCCAGGCGGAGATGCTGGCGTCATCCGGGTGCGCGGCACCCACCGCGCCTTGGCGATGACCGCCGATTCCAACGGCCGCCTGCTGGCGCTCGATCCTCGGATCGGCGGTGCCATCACTGTTGCTGAGGCCGCACGCAACCTCGTCGCTACTGGGGCAGAGCCGCTGGGCATCACCGATTGCCTGAACTACGGCGACCCGAGCAAGCCAGAAGTTTACTACGAATTAGAAGAATCCGCCCAAGGCATCATCGAAGCGACCAAGGTCTTCAACACACCGGTGATTTCCGGTAACGTCTCGTTGTACAACGAAACTTCCGGCGTCGGCATCCACCCGACCCCGATGATCGGCATGGTGGGGTTGATCGAAGACCTCGACGCCATCACCACCATCGATTTCAAACACGCCGGCGACAAGGTGTATCTGGTCGGTACCACTGGTGATGATTACAACGGTAGCAGCCTGCAATATCTGCAAACCGGCGCTTACGCTGGGCGGCTGACCGGATTTGATCTGCAGGCGGAAAAAGCCACCCAAGACCTCGTACTGAAGACGATCCGCGCACATCTTGTCAACGCCTGCCACGATCTTTCTGATGGCGGGCTGGCCGCGGCCTTGGTTGAGATGGGAGCTGCCAACCGCTTAGGCGTCGCCGGCACCAGTACGTTGACGGCCACGCAGTTGTTTTCTGAGACGCAAGGGCGCTTCTTGCTGACCGTTAGCCCAGAACGTCAAGCAGAAGTCGAAGCGCTACTGGGCGATCAAGCCACGTTGTTAGGGGAGGTCACCTCAGGCGCGTTCAACTTGACGCTTGCCGATACGACGATCGCCGCCACCATCGACGAGTTAGCTAAGATCCAGGAGGAGGCTTTGCCATGCCAGCTGAAGTAAAAAGCCTGAACGAAGAATGTGGCGTTTTCGGTGTCTGGGGCGACCCTAACGCCGCCGTGTTGACGCATCTGGGGCTACACACTTTGCAACACCGGGGCCAAGAAGGCGCCGGCATCGTCGGGCTGACCGACCACGGGTTGCACCGGCATTACGGCTTCGGGCTGGTGTCTGAAGTGTTCCGCGATCCGGAATCGATCCGCGAGCTTGCCGGCACCGCCGCGCTAGGCCATGTCCGCTACGCGACAGCCGGCGGGCGGATTTTGGAAAACATCCAGCCGCTGTTGTTCCGCTTCACGCATGAATCCTTGGCGCTGGCGCACAACGGCAACTTGACCAATGCGCTGTCGCTACGCGATCAACTCGAACAAAGCGGGGCGATCTTCCAATCGACCTCAGACACAGAAGTCTTGATGCACCTGATCCGCCGCAGTCCGGCCAAGACGTTCAAAGACCAGCTGATCTCTGCATTGAACAAGGTCCATGGCGGGTTCGCCTTTGAACTGCTCAGCGAACACGCCTTGTATGCGGCAGTCGATCCCAACGGTTTCCGGCCGCTGGTCGTCGGGCAGCTGCAAAGCGGCGGCTATGTCGTGTGCTCGGAAACCGCCGCACTGACCGCCGTCGGGGCCGAATTCGTCCGCGACGTCCAGCCAGGCGAGTTGATCACGATTTCTGATCGCGGCCTCGAAGTTGAGTCCTACACGACCGACACCCAACTGGCCGTGTGCTCGATGGAATATATTTACTTCGCCCGCCCGGATTCTGAGATCCACGGGGTTTCCGTGCACGAAGCCCGGGTGCGGATGGGTGAGAATCTGGCCAAAGAACAGCCTGCAGACGCAGACATCGTCGTCGGCGTCCCGAACTCGTCGCTTTCTGCGGCGCTGGGGTATGCCCGCGCGTCGGGGATCCCTTACGAAATGGGTCTGATCAAGTCCCAATACATCGCGCGCACGTTCATTCAGCCCACTCAGGCGTTGCGTGAACGCAGTGTGCGGATGAAACTCAGTCCCGTCAAGGCCGTGGTGGCCGGCAAACGGATCGTGCTCGTCGATGATTCGCTGGTGCGCGGGACGACAGCCATTCAGCTGGTCCAACTCCTCAAAGACGCCGGTGCCAAAGAAGTGCACCTGCGCATTGCCAGCCCGCCGCTGCGCTTTCCGTGTTTTTATGGCATCGATATCCAAACCACCAAAGAACTGATGGCGGCCAACCACAGCATCTGCGAGATGCGGGATCTGCTTGGCGCTGATTCGCTGGGCTTTTTGTCCACGCAGGCGCTGGAAGACAGCGTCGGTTTGGATACCGACGCCCCTAACGGCGGATTGTGTGTGGCGTATTTCACCGGCGAGTATCCAACCAAGCTCGATGATTACGAAGAAACGTTGCATCAAGAACTCGCCAAACTCGAGATCAACATCGCGGAGGTATCAGCATGACTTTTGATTATAAAACCGCGGGCGTTGACGTCGACGCCGGCAACGACGTCGTCCACCGGATCGCCCCAGTCGCCAAAGCGACACAAAATGCCAACGTCTTAGGCGACCTCGGCGGCTTTGCGGCGGCGTACCGGCTGCCATCGGTCGCCAAGCCGGTGCTGATGTCTGCGACCGACGGCGTGGGCACGAAGCTCCTGTTGGCGCTGCAATGCGATCAACACGACACGATCGGGATCGACTTGGTCGCGATGGTGGCCAACGATCTGATCGCAGACGGCGCCAAGCCCTTGTTTTTCCTCGATTACCTGGCCACTGACGCCTTGGAGCCGGCGCGGGTGGAAACCGTCGTGCGCGGCATTGCGTATGGCTGTTCCTTGGCCGGAATGGCGCTGATCGGTGGGGAAACCGCCGAGATGCCGGGGATGTACCCGCAACACCACTATGACCTGGCAGGCTTTGCGGTCGGCATCGCGTCTGAAGACAAACTGTTGCCGCAACATGTGGCCGCAGGCGATGTCTTGATCGGGTTGCCGAGTTCCGGCGTGCATTCCAACGGCTTCTCGCTGGTCCGCCAGCTGCTGGCTGAAACCAGTTTGGGCAATCAGCCGCTGTCTGACGGCACCGAGATCACGACGGCGTTGTTGGCGCCGACGCGCATCTATGCCAAGACCGTCTTGCCGATGATCGACGCCGGCCTGATCCATGGCGCCGCGCACATCACCGGCGGCGGTTTTGAAGACAACGTGCCGCGGATGTTGCCGGCCAACTTGGCGGCGGCGTTTGATACCCAATCCTGGTCTTGGCCAGAGCTGTTCCAACGGCTGCAAAAAGCGGGCGACTTGAGCCTGGCGACGATGCGGCGGACGTTCAATCTGGGCATCGGGATGGTGTTGGCGGTGGCGCCTGACGCGGCCGCTGCCGTGTTGGCACAAGCCCCCCACAGTAAGGTGATCGGGCAAGTGGTCGACCGCGAGCAAGACGCCGTGGTGTGGAGGTAATATGAAAAATATCATCGTTTTTGCCTCAGGTAACGGCAGTAATTTCGAGACGTTAGCAAAATATTTTGCTGACGCCAGCCGCGGGGTCACCATCAGCCTGTTGGTGTGCGATCACGCCCATGCGTATGTCTTACAGCGCGCGGCGAAATTCAACATTCCGACGCTGACCATCGCCTATCCCGATTACAAAACCAAGGCCGACGCTGAAAAGGCGCTCTTGGCACAGTTGCCAGCTTGTGATTTAATCGTCTTAGCAGGCTTCATGCGCATCATCGGCCCGACGCTGCTACAGGCGTATCCTGATCGTATCGTGAATTTGCATCCGGCGCTTTTGCCAAGCTTTCCCGGTCGTACCGGCATCAAAGACGCCTATGATTATGGCGTCAAGGTGACCGGCGTGACCGTGCATTATGTCGATGCCGGGATCGATTCCGGCAAGATCATCGCGCAGGTGCCAGTACGCATTGAACCCAACATGGCGCTTGCTGATTTAGAAACCGCGATCCATGCGGCAGAACATGACCTGTTACCCCAAACGGTAGCTGACTTATTGACAAAGGAGCGAATAGCTTGAATAAACGGGCATTGTTGAGTGTTTCAGATAAGACTGGTTTGGTGGATTTTGCCAAAGGGCTAGTTGATCGTGGGTTTGAACTGGTGTCGACCGGCGGCACCCACAAGGTGTTGGCAGAAGCTGGCCTGCCAGTGACAGGGGTCGATGAAGTCACCGGCTTCCCCGAGATGTTAGACGGCCGGGTGAAGACCTTGCATCCGCGCATCCACGCCGGGATCTTGGCGCGTCGCGATCTGCCAGCGCACATGGCGGCGCTAGAAGAACACGACATCACGCCGATTGAAGTGGTGTGCGTGAACCTGTATCCTTTTGCAGAAACCATCGCCAAAGACGGCGTTACCCACGCCGAAGCGATCGAACAGATCGATATCGGCGGGCCTTCTGCTTTGCGCGCAGCGGCCAAAAACAGCGATAGCGTCTGGGCGGTGGTCGATCCTGCCGACTACGACGCGGTGCTGGCCGGCTTAGACGCCGACGACGCGGCCTTGCGGGCCCGCTTGGCAGCAAAGATCTTCGCCACCACCGCGGCTTACGACGCCCAGATCGCCGCTTATCTGGATCCAGAACCGTTCCCGGAAACCTATACGCCGACTTACACCAAGCGGCAGGCCTTGCGTTACGGCGAAAATTCGCATCAGCAAGCGGCCTTTTACGCCGCGCCTGATGCCCCGGCATCAAGCCTCACCAACGCCAAGCAGTTGCACGGCAAGGAATTATCTTATAACAACTTCAAAGACGCCGATGCGGCCTTAACGATGATCAACGAGTTCAAGGAACCGACCGTCGTTGCTGTGAAGCACATGAATCCATGTGGGATCGGCCAGGCCGATACGATCGAAGGCGCCTGGGACAAGGCCTATGCCGCAGATTCGATGTCGATTTTTGGCGGTATCATCGCCTTGAACCGCAACGTCGATTTGGCGACGGCCACTAAGATGCACGCCTTGTTCTTGGAAATCATCATGGCCCCGAGCTACGACCCGGATGCCTATGAGATCTTGGCCAAGAAGAAGAATCTGCGGATCTTGACGGTGCCGCTAGCCAAAGCCACCGAGGTGCCCCACATCGAATCGATCTCGCTGGTCGGCGGCTTGTTGCGCCAAACTAGTGACGACGCGGTCGAAACCGAAGCGGATCTGACTGTGGTCACGGAAACCAAGCCGACCCCAGCCCAGATCAAGAGCCTGCTGTTCGCCCAACAAGTGGTCAAACACGTGAAGTCGAACGCGATCGTGATCGCCAAAGACGGGCAGACGCTGGGCATCGGTGCCGGGCAAATGAACCGGATCGGCTCTGTCGAGATCGCTTTGAAAGAAGCGCAACAAAATCCTGAATTTGCCGGAGCCGTGATGGCGTCTGACGCCTTCTTCCCGATGGACGACTGCGTGGACTACGCCGCTAAGCACGGCATCCACGCGATCATCCAGCCAGGCGGTTCGATCCGCGACAAAGACTCTATTGCCATGGCGAACAAGTATGGCATCGCGATGGTGACGACCGGTGTGCGGCACTTCCGGCACTAATAGCAGCTACAATCAGTTCTAACAGATCGAGGAGGTCAATATGGTCAAGGTTCTTGTGATCGGTAACGGGGCGCGGGAAAGCGCTCTGGGCCAGGCGTTCTTGCGCGCCAAGGCGGTGGATGAAGTCTTCGTTGCCCCAGGCAACGCCGGGATGCCGCTGTTGGGATTGACGTTGTTGCCGGTGGCGATGACGGATTTTGCCAGCCTGACGGATTTTGCCAAAGCCCATGTCGCGTTGACGTTCGTCGGTCCCGAGGCGCCGTTGGCCGCCGGTATCGTCGATGCTTTCCAGGCGGCAGGGTTGCCGGTGTTTGGCCCCACGCAAAAGCTCGCGCAACTGGAGTCCAGCAAGCAGTTTGCCAAGGCCTTCATGCAACGCCACAACCTGCCAACCGCCAAGGCGCAAGTCACCACCAGCGAACAGGCGGCTTTGGCGGTGCTTTCTGAATTTGGCGCGCCGATCGTGATCAAGGCCGATGGTCTGGCCGCCGGCAAAGGCGTCACCGTCGCAGATACGACAGAAGCCGCAAAAGTGGCGATCCACCAGCTCTACCAAGCCCAACCAGACGCGCCGGTCGTCATCGAAGAATGTCTCACCGGTCAAGAAGCGTCGGTGCTCGCGCTGTTCAACGGCATGAAGCGGGTGGCGTTTCCGCTCGCCCAAGACCACAAGCGGCGCTTTGATGCCGACAAAGGCCCGAACACTGGCGGCATGGGGGCAATCAGCCCGGCGCCGCAGTTCAGCGACACCGAGCGGCAACAAGCCGCCGAGCTGATCGACCAGACGCTGGCCGGCATGGTGGTCGATGGCTTGTATGGTTGCGGGGTGTTGTACATCGGGCTGATGTTCACGCCAGACGGTCCCAAAATCTTGGAATACAATCTGCGCTTCGGCGATCCCGAGACCCAGGTGTTGTTGCCACAGGTGACCAACGATTTTTATGAACTGGTTACCAAACTCCTCGCCGGGCAAGCCTTACCGCTGAAGCTCGACGGGCTGACGTATTGTGGCGTGGTTGCCGCCAATCCCGGATATCCCACGGACACCTCTGCAAACTTGCCGGTCGTGATCCCAGACAGCGCCCAGCGCCAGTACTGGTACCCAGCCGGCGTGGCACAAGGCACCAACGGCCTGCAGTCGCAAGGCGGGCGGATCTTCACCGTCGTCGGGGCAGGCAGCGACCTGGCCGCCGCCAAGAAGCAGGCGTATGCGCGCCTGCAACCGCTGGTCGGCGAGCTCGCTTACCGCCAAGACATCGGGCTGCACGCACTCAGCTGATCGATCAAAAAGGATCCTACCAGATATTGTGGTGGGATCCTTTTTGATATAATCGACATACCGTATCTAGTGAAGGCGTGGTATGATGGAAACATACTTGATTGGAGTGTGGAATATGTCTGAACAATTGCATCTCGATGGCGCCCAACTACAGGCCGCGGCCAAACTGCCGAACAACCCTGCGCCCAAAGAATGGCTCGCCAGCGATTTATCCTTGGATTATGTGGCCAGCTACAAACCCTTCAACTTCGTCGATGGGGAAGGGGTCCGCTGTAGTCTGTATGTCTCCGGGTGTAAATTCAACTGTCCAGGCTGTTACAACAAGGTCGCCCAAAACTTCCATTACGGCACACCGTACACCAAGGAACTGGAAGACCGGATCATCGCCGACCTCGCCCAGCCTTACGTCCAAGGTTTGACGCTGCTGGGCGGGGAGCCTTTCTTGAACACCAACGTTTGCCTGCAACTGGTGCGGCGCGTGCGGCAAGAGTTCGGCCACAGCAAAGACGTCTGGAGCTGGACGGGCTATACCTGGGATGAACTGATGGCAGACTCCCAAGACAAACACGACTTGTTGAACTTGATCGATGTCTTGATCGACGGGCGCTTCTTGGAAGCGCAAAAAGACCTGACGTTGCAATTTCGCGGCAGTGCCAACCAGCGGATCATCGACGTCCAAGCTAGCCTGGCCGCCAATGCGGTCAAGATCTGGCCGAAGCTGGTGCACTAAACGCGACAGACAAAAAAACGTCCATCTGGCCTCGAAGCCAGATGGGCGTTTTAGATTTATCGAGCCCGCGTGTGCGGGGTGAGGGTGCTGCCGCGATCGCCGTAGAAGTCGAGATGCGGGAAGTGGATCGTGACGGTGGTGCCGGCTCCTGGCGTCGACGTGAGGCTGAGTGTGTGGCCGAGACGCTGGGTCAGCTGATCGGCGAGGTATAGGCCTAGCCCGGTGGATTTTTCGTTGGCGTTGCGGCCGTTAGTGCCGGTGAAGCCTTTTTCAAAGACGCGGTGTTGTTCGTCTTGCGCGATCCCGATGCCAGAATCCGTCACGGCAAGTGTGACTTCGTTCTTGGTGGTGGCGATAGTGACGTGGATCTTGCCGCCTTCTGGGGTGTATTTGATCGCATTAGAAAACAGCTGCATCAAGATGAAGCGTAACCACTTGCCGTCGGTGGTCACTGTCGCGTCGCCGTCGATGCCAAATTGCAAGTGCTTGGCGATGAAACTGTTACGGTTGTCGACAACGACTTGTTGAACCAGTGGCACCAGTTCGTGGTCATGTAGCAGGTAGTCTTTGCTGAAGGTCTCAAGCCGCGAGTAGTATAGCACCTGATCGACGTCGTGGTCGACGCGGTCTAGCTGCAGCGCCAGCGCCTGCAGCGGCTGCTCCGGGGCCTGGCCGTCGAGGCTGTCGAGCAGCAGCGTCATCGCCGCCAGCGGCACCTTGGTTTCATGCACCCAGGCGTCGATAAAGGCCTGGTGGTCTTGTTGGTCGGCCGCGAGTTTGGTGAAGGCCTGGCGGTGGGTGCGTCTGGCGGCTTCAGCGGCTTGGATGATGACGGCTTGCGCGTTGGTCGCCGCGTGTGGCAAGGGGGCGTCGTCGCCGGTACAAGCCGCCTGCCACGCGACCAGCCAGCGCTGGTTGCGGCGGTATTGAATGAAGCCGATCACCATGGCAAAAATGGTCACCAAAACGGCGACGTAGATCAGCGTGTCGCCGTGGACGCGGTGGCTGGGATCCAACCACAAGCCACCACACAACAGCAACAGGCCGAGCCAGTAGGCCCCGATCACCAACCGGTGGTCGTGTAAGTATGCGCGCATCCCCATAATCTCACCCCTAGTTGATGATGTAGCCGGCGCCAACACGGGTCTGGATGTAATCCGGCAACCCGGCGTCAGTGATCTTCTTGCGCAGGCGGTTGATGTTGACGGTCAAGGTATTGTCGTCGACAAAACGGGCGTCTTGCCACAGCGCGTTCAACAAATGATCCCGCGACACGACATGCCCATGGGCGCGCATCAGGATCTGCAACAGCTTGTATTCGTTTTTGGACAAGTTGATCGGCTGTTGGTTGACCTCAGCGGCGCCGGTTTGCAGATCCAGCGTCAAGCCGCCGTGTTCGAGCACCTGGCTTTGGCTGTCGGTATAGTTGTAGGTCCGGCGCAACAAGGCGTTGATCTTGGCGACCAGCACCTCCATGGCAAAAGGCTTGTTGACGAAATCGTCGGCGCCGAGGTTCATCGCCATCACCATGTACATGTTGGTGTTGCGGCTGGAGATGAAAATCACCGGGACGTGGCTGACCGCACGGATCTGCTGGACCCAATGATACCCGTCGTACACCGGCAGGTTGATGTCGAGCAACACCAGGTGTGGCTGTTCCGCTTCAAACTGGTCAAACACCTGGTCGAAGTCGGTCACGGTGAGCGGAATCAGTTGCCATTTTTGTAAGGCCTGGGCGATCAAATCAGCGATGGTGTGGTCGTCTTCTACGATCATGATCTTAAACATAGCTTCCTCCATTTTCTATATTGTAACCAACCAGCAGACTGGCGACAAGCCGCGCCCAATGCGCTATGATTGACCTAGACAAGGAGGGGATCGCCATGCGGATGGTGAAAGTGAGCAACCTAACGAAAATTTATGGGCATCGCTTCAACCGGGTGACGGCGCTGAATCAGCTGAGCTTTGGGGTGGATGCCGGTGAATTTATCGGCATCATGGGGCCCAGCGGTGCCGGCAAGTCGACACTGTTGAATATCTTGGCGACGATGGATACGCCGACCAGCGGCGAGGTCTGGATCGATCGCACCGACGTGGCCAACATGTCGCAAAAAGAAAGCGCGGCGTTTCGGCGTAAGCAGCTTGGGTTTATTTTTCAATCGTTTGATTTGCTCAACGACTTAAGCGTCGCAGCCAACATTCGCTTGCCGCTGACCTTCGTGCCGCCGTTGCCGGTCGACCTCGACGCCCGCGTGCAGGCTGTCAGCGACTTGTTAGGGCTGACGCCGCTGCTCAGCCGGTTCCCAGACCAGCTGTCGCTGGGACAAAAACAGCGTGTGGCGGCGGCTCGGGCCATCATCACCCGCCCGCAACTGTTGCTGGCAGACGAGCCCACTGGCAGCCTGGATTCGCTGGCGGCGACAGAATTGCTGCACTACTTAGAAAAAATCAATCTCGAAGCTGACACGACGATCTTGATGGTGACACATGACGCGTTCACCGCCAGTTTCTGCAACCGGATCATTTTCATCTGCGACGGGGCGTATTTTGCCGAGGTCACCCGCCACGGCAGCCGGCAGGAATTTTTCAACAGCATCATCGATATGGAAGCGACGATCAACGGAGGAGGACGAGCCCGTGTGGCAACTAACCCGCGCTGATCTCAAGCGCCATCAAGGCATGCGGCGGGAGCTCATCGGGATCATCGCCTTGTTGGTCGCGATGTTGTATGCCGTCGCCGCATTGATCGAATCGCACGGCTTGATCCGCGGCTTGACCGCGGACGACACGACCACAGGGATCTTGCCGGCGATGCTGGTAGTCGTGTTGGTCGTGATGATGCTGTTCACCGTGGTGTTTTTGGTTTATCTCAACAACCTGTTGTTGGTGCGGCGCGAAGAGGAATTCGGGCTATACCGGCGGCTGGGGATGCCAGCCGGGCGTCTCGGCTTGAGCTTGAGCCTGGAGGTCGCTTATAGCGGCATTGTCGGGCTGGTGCTCGGGCTGGTCGGTGGGATCTTATTGTCCAAATTGTTGGCGATGGTTTTGTTGCGCCTGGTCGATGTTGCCGAGCCTGTCGGGGTCTTGTTCAGTCCGGTGGCAATCGGTGAAGTGACCGGCTTTATCGCGCTGCTGATCGTCTTGTTGGCGGCCTTGCGAAGCTTGGCCGTGCGCGGCAAAAACCTAACGCATTACTGGCAACACCGGCACCAAGCCGCGACGCCGCCGGTTTCGGGCGCATTGGCTTGGATCGGGGCGATCGCCGCGGTGGTGTTGCTCGTCGGCGCCAACGTGGTGATTTTCCAGCTGTTTGCCTGGACCAGCCGCTTTGCACGGTGGTTTGGTGATTTTGTCGGGCTGGGCAGTCTGGGGTTGTTATTGATGATTGCCGAGCTGTTAGGCGTCTATTTGCTATATGCCTGCTTGTTGCCGCTGGTGATTTCAGGGCTGTTGAAACGGCGCTTTGCCCAACTGGCGACGCGGTATCTGCTGCTGACGCATATTGACAATCGTCTGCGCCAAAACACCCAGTCGCTGTGGCTGACTACTTGGCTGACCACCGTGACGCTGGTGATGTTAGGCAGCGCCGCGATGTTATATCAGTTTGGCCAAGCGACGGTCAACCAAAATATTGCCCAGCCGGTGCTGGTGACTTCGGCCGCTCAGCCTCAAGTTGCCAAGCTCTTGGCCAAAGACACCCCGCAAGTCCGCTTGCCCACGAAACTTGCCGCCGGGCGCGTCAAGTTGAAAATGCGCAACGCTGCCGATCAAGAAGAACGCGGGCTGTATCAGGTGATCACGCTGTCTGCGTACGACCGGATCCGCCAGACGCAACCGCAGCTGCCAGCCGTGCACCTGCAAGGACGGCAGGCGGCGTTGCTCACGATTGGCAAGACCTATTATCAAGCGCAGGCGTTTGGCCGCTGGAGCAACATCGGGCGCCAGTTGACGCTGACCGCTCACGGTGAGAAGTTTACGATCGCGCAGCTCAGCAACGCGTTTCCGCTTGGTAGCGCCGGATTTTTCGACCGCGGACTGGTGGTAACCGACGCGGCCTATGCCCGATTGCAGGCGCCCACAGACACCTTGGTGGGTTATTGGCCAAAGAAAAAGCAGCGTCCCGCGATCGACCGCCGCTTAGGGAAGATCGATGTGCAAGAGTACGCTGCCTTGGACAAAAAGACGTTGGCTGGCGTCCAGCCGGTCAGGATCACCACCCACGAGCAGGCGGCCGCGTTGGAGCGTGACGGCGTCAGCCTGAGGAAACCGGCGCTGCACCAAATGCGCGTGGTATTTGGATTCTTGTTGTTTGCGATGATGTTGCTAGGGGCGGTGTTTATGGTTGCCACGGCCAGCATCTTGTTGCTGAAGCAGCTGGCCGCCGCGCAAAACGAGCAAGGCAACCGCCGCATCTTGAGGCGGTTGGGGATGCCGGAAGCGGATCTGGTGCGTGTGCGCGATCGCCAAGTGCTGGCGGTGTTCGGACTACCGCTTGTCGTCGGTGGCATCAACGCCGCCGGGGGCTTGCGCTTGCTTGAGGTCGTGTTAGATTCGCCGGCCAAAGGCAGTGTGGGCATTGCATTTGGTGCTTACGCCATCGTTTACCTCGCGTTTGCGGTGCTGACCGCCAGCCACAGCGACCGCACTTAACGGTCGACCTTGGGCTTGACCACTTGGTAGAAGGCTTCGTGGTAGCCGGCGCCGGCCGCGGCTCGCTGGGCGAATTCTTCGAGCGTGACAAAGGCCGGCGTCTTTCTCGCGGCGCCTTCTGCGGTGGTGGTTTGCCACTGCGTCAGTAGCACCTCCGCAGCATTTTTGCCGGTGGTGCGCATGACGCCGGCATACTGGTTGTTGGTGATGGTCGCCTGGTTTTCAACGATCCGCTTGGCGGCGTCGACAAACACCGGGCCGTCTTCTGGCGTGAGGTGGAAATACCGCAGCTGTACAAAGCCGCTGCGTTGCAACTCACCGCTGGCGGTCAGCACCTGCAAACGCTGTGGCATGGCGAATTTCTGACGCCCGCTGGCATCGAGAAGTGCAAAATTGCCGCCGGTCAGCGGCCGCAGCAACAGCAACGGGTGCTTGGCACGGGTTTGATAAGCCTTGAGAAAATCCAATGATCCAAATATCATTTGCATATCAGTTGACATAATTGTTCCTCCTGTTTAAGTATACCGCGACATCGCGGTGGAAAGGTGTTTATACAATGAAACTCACGATTCTTGGTTATTATGGCGGTTATCCCGATCACGGCGTCGGCACGAGCAGCTACCTCGTGGAAAGCGGGGATTTTCACCTGCTGATGGATGCCGGTAGCGGGGCGCTCTTGGCGTTGCAACAGGTGTTTGACCCGTTGCAGCTCGACGCCGTGTTACTGACGCATTACCACCACGACCACGTGGCTGATTTTGGCGTGTTGCAATATTACTACCAGCTGCACTCCGGCGCCAAAAAGCACCAGCCGTTGCCGGTATACGGGCACACCAAAGACCCGCTGAATTTTGCCGCGCTGACGTTTGGCGATTTCACCCGAGGCGTCGGCTACACCGCGGACTCGACGATCACAATGGGGCCGTTGACGCTGACCTTCTTGGAGACGCAGCATCCGGTGCCGGCGTTTGCGGTGCGGATCGTGGAAAACACGACCGGCAAGGTGCTGGTGAACACCAGCGATACGCGCGCGTTTGCCGGGCTGGCGCCGTTTGCCAAAGACGCCGATGTGCTGCTGGCAGATACCAACTTCTTAGCCGACAAACCCGCGCCGCGCTGGCATCTGACGGCGCCAGAAGCCGGACAGCTCGCCCAAGCCGCCGGTGTCGGCCGGTTGGTGTTGACACATCTGCCGCAAGAAGTTGACCTGCAGACGCTCCTGCACCAGGCCCAAGCGGCGGCGGGAGCAGTGCCGGTGAGCCTCGCTTCTGAAAATAAAGTTATAGAAATATAATTATTATGAAATTGCTTTCAGTAGATTGAAGTGTAAATATTGTAAAGCAGTTATTTTTACCTGGAAAGTCTTGATTTATCGGGGATTTTCCCCGCTAAAATTGATTATGCCGTTACGTATTTTTTACAAGTATTCACGATTGGGAAGAAAACTTTTCTGAAAGTGATTGTTTATCGTGCTGTCACTCCTTTATAATAATAAGAGTAGAAGCCGCTTTCAACTTTTAAAGGAGTGAGATACATGGTGGTAACCTTGTACACATCTGGAAGTTGCACCTCGAGTCGCAAGGCCCGCAACTGGCTGTTGGCCAATCATATCGATTTTGTTGAACGTAACCTCGACGCAGACAGCTTGTCACGCGACGAGATCCGCCAACTGTTCCGGCTGACCGAGCGTGGAACCGAAGAATTGCTTTCTGTGCGTTCGCGTGCATACCTCAAGTTAGGCATCCAAGTCGATGAGCTGACGACCGAACAGCTGATTTCGCTGATCATCAACGAACCAAAATTGTTGCGCCGGCCGATCATCATGGACGGGCGCCGCATGCAGGTCGGATTTCACGAAGATGAGATCCGCCGCTTCCTGCCACGGGACGTGCGTGCGATCGCGTTGCAACAAGCGCAGCTGTTGGCGGGATTCTGATTGGAGGTGGGCGCCATCGTTATGCGACCAGCTTCCGACTAAAAGGGACGTGGAATTAATCACGTCCCTTTTAGATTGCAAACCGAAATCGATTGGGGTAGAATGCTCTAATGGAATGAACTCTGGTATAATAGAGTCCATCGACAAGTAATCGTCGTCAGAAGTGAGGTGCAGCAATCATGGAAATGGAACGCATCAATGATAACACCATTCGTGTCTTGTTGGGCAACGATGATCTTGCGCAACGCGGGATCACAGTCTTGGACCTGTTAGGCAACCACCAACAGATCGAAAGCTTCTTCTACAGCATTTTAGATGAAGTGGATAAGGACCATAGCTTTGCTACGAATGATGCCGTCACCTTCCAGGTCATGCCAAGTCAGTCTGGACTTGAGCTGTTGATCAGTAAAAATGTGGGTGAAGATCTCGATGATGCTGATGACAGCGATGATACGCAACCGAATGTGCCCGAATTTATTCGTCGGCAGCTGATGGCGACTGACACGGATCCTGAAGAGGCAGTCGATGAAGGCGGCTTTATCGACAACAACGGCGCGGTATCACACGAAGCAGTGTTGAAGCTGGCCAGCTTTGAAGATCTGATCTCGATGGCCAAGACCCTGCGGTTAGAAGGGGCGTCGAGTGACTTGTATCACTATCAAGACGCCTATTATCTGGTGCTGACATTCTACAGCAACCAGGTTTCTGATCAAGAGATCCAAGACCAATTGGCGGTGGCACTGGAATACGCCGAGCGTAGTTCAGTTTCAAGCGCCAAGCTGTCCGAATACGGGCAGACGGTTATGGCTACCAGCGCGTTGGAAACGGCCCGCTACTATTTCAAATAAGCTTGCCGGTTAACGGCGACAACCAAGTGTCTCTGGACGCGATCGCATCTGCGGTCGCGCTCAGAGACGCTTTTTTTGCGTCACGATGCGTGAAATCTGACACACATTCTGTGATCCAACGGCTGGCAAAGGCCTGCGGTCGATTTATTTTTACCTAATTGTCATGTTAGCTGCCAATATTCCTTTATTTTTATATTTATCGGCCTATGATAAGCACCATCAACACAACGAATAAGCCGTTGATGTTAACTAACATCACACATAGTGTGGAAGGGGTCTTTATGATGTCGAAATCGATCTTTGCAACTTTATCCTTCGACGCCCAGCGCCAACATCTAACCAAAATTGCGCGCCGGGCCGTGGTGCGTTGGGGCTATCCCGACGACAGTGAGATCAAGTTGTTGAATTACACCGAAAATGGCACCTTCTTGATCACGGCCAAAGGCTATAAACCCATGATCATGCGCGTTCATCGCCTGGATTACACGACCCGCGCATCGATTCGTTCCGAGTTAGATTGGCTGGCGTACTTGCGCGAACATACCGATGTCAAAGTCGAAACCCCCATTCCGGCACCTGACGGCAATCCGATCCAGGCTTTCGACACCCCCGAGATGGGTGAACGCCGCTTTGTCGTCTGTTTCGATTATGTCCCCGGACGCGCGCCGGTCGACTCCGCCGACGGCAACGCTTCAGTTGGCAATGTGATTTCGGCTTTGAACGTTGTCCCTAAGACGATCACATTGCCGCTGTTTCGAGTCGCCGCGCGGGTACAACTGGTGGTAAGCCGCTGGAAGGTCAGCAAGATGACCGCTGCAGACCACCAGTTGTACCGCGTGATCGGCAAAACGATGGCGACCATGCATCAAACCGCGCAACACTGGCGGCGCCCGGCGTATTTCGAGCGCATGCAATGGGATCTGGCGGGAACCATTGGCGCCGGCAACAACTTCTATGGCACCGACTATCACGCCCCGGATTGGCTGTCACCGCGCGCGTTGCATCAAATCGATGACGCGGTAGCGCTGATCCAAGAACACGTGACCGCATACGGGCAAAGCGCCCAACACTACGGCATGATCCATTCCGATCTGCGTGCGGCAAACTTGTTGGTCGACGGCAAGCAGCTGACGGTTTTGGATTTTGACGACAGTGGCTTGGGCTATTACATGTATGATATCGCCAGCACTGTGGCGTTGATGGAACATCGCGGCGACTTGGCGGAGGTGGTGCATGAATTGCTGAGCGGCTACCAAAGCGTCCGCGAGTTGAGTGAACAAGACAAGCAGATGGTGTGGACGTTCATCATGTTGCGGCGGATCGGGATGTTGCAAAGCCTGCTCAGTCGCATGGGGCACGTCATGCCAGGTAGCGGCGAGTCGCAAGAATTGACCCCGGAAGTCTTGGCATTTTACGCACAAGGCACGGCCGGCTTGGCCAAGCGGTATTGCCGCGAACACGCGATGCCGGCAACGCAGATCTTACATCAGGAGGTACGGACGCGATGACAACAGCACATGAGATCTATGACGAAGCAGACAAACTCTGGAACCCAGGCCGGGTGGCGACTATCCGCCAGCTTGGCGGCGAGCTGGTGATGGGCGCGCGCGGCGGGTCGTATTTTGAAGACCTCGACGGCCACCGGTTCATCAACATGCATTCTAACGGCGGCGTGTTCAACCTCGGGCACAAGAACCCTGAGGTACGCGAAGCCCTACAGCACGGGGCCGATCTGGTCGACGCGGGGAATCATTATTTTCCCTCTGAATATAAGAATCAGCTGAACGAAAAGTTGCTGGCGGCTTCTCCTGACAGCATGCATTATGTTTTCACCTTGAACGGCGGCGGCGAAGCGATCGACGCGGCGATCAAATTCGCTCGTTTTGCCACCAAAAAGCGGCGGATCATCAGCTTGGATATCGCCTTCCACGGGTCGACTGGCCTGGCGATGGCCGCCGGCAATCCTAGCATCGCTAACTTCTTCAACATGCCGCCGGACCCTGCGTGGAACACCCACATCCCATATAACGATCTGGAGGCGTTGAACCAGGCACTTGCTGGCGGGGATGTGGCTGCGGTGTTGATCGAATCGATCCCGGCGACCGCAGGCTTTCCGATGCCGATCAAAGACTACCATCGTCGCGTTGAAGCCCTCGCACATGAACACGGCGCGCTGTATATCGCCGACGAAGTCCAAACAGGGATGCAGCGCTCCGGGGCCATGTGGGCGTGTTGCAAGTTCGAGGCGACGCCTGACATGATCGTGTGCGGCAAAGGGCTGTCCGGTGGCTATTACCCAATGTCGGCCGTCATCATGAACGATCAAGCGGCATCTTGGATGCAACAAGACGGGTTTGCCTACACCAGTTCTTTCAACGGCACCGAGCTGGGTTGTATCGTGGCCAGCAAGGTCTTAGATATCTTGGCGCGGCCGGAAACGTTGGCCAACCGAGATATGTTGACGGATGTTTTTGCCAAGGGCTTGGCTGAGGTGCAACGCCACCACGCGGATTTCCTGATCGAAGTGCGCCAGTGTGGCGTGATCATGGGGCTCAAGACGGCACATCCACTCGGCGGGCAGGCACTGATGCAGGCAATGTTGCATCACGGCGTGTGGTGCATGATGGCCGACTTCGATCAATCAGTTCTGCAATTCAAACCCAACTTGTTGATGACCAAAGCGACCGCCTTGGATGTGTTGGACCGTCTGGACGCGGCACTGACCGAAGCCCACGACCTGGTCCTGAAGGCCACGGCGGTGCACTAGCGAGGGGGCGTGGCGATGCAAGAAGTCAAACGCACATTAAAATATTTCTGTTGTGCCAGTTCAGCGGCGGTCGTCGAGATGGGTAGTTTTACCGTTTTTACTCAGCTGACGACCATGGCCTATGCACCGCGTTACTTGATCGCGTTGGTGTTGTCGGTGGTGTGGAATTTCACGCTGAATCGCCATTTTACCTTCCACTCAAACGGCAATATCCCGGTCGCGATGCTCAAAGTCGCCGCATATTATGCCGTGTTCACGCCGTTATCCGCGTGGTTCGGGGATTGGGCGACGGCCAGTGGCGTCAACGATTACGTGGCGACATTGATCAACCTGGCGGCCAACGGCATCACCGAGTTCTTATATCAACGTTTCTTCGTCTTCGGTGCAACGCTCGATCGCACCGTGCGTGCCCATCACGGATAGGGAGGTGAGGCCGATCAAACCATATCGTAATACCTCCATTGCGCACCATCAGTCCTTTGTGGCTGATGGTTTTTTGCATGGAAAAAGACTTGCAGATTTGCAAGCCTTTTGGTTTGAATCAATCGATGGTTTGGAGCTTGCCGCGGAAGTCGCTGAGCTTGGTGTAGCCTTTTTGACTCATCACGTCTTTAAGCTCTGCACTCAGGCGGGTGAATACTGACACGCCTTCTTCTTGAAGCACCGTGCCCAGTTGCACCATGTCTGCACCACACAGAATCAGATCGTAGACGTCGCGACCGGTGTTGACGCCGCCGGTCCCGATGATTGCGATGTCGTCGCGCAGACGTTGGCGGAAGGCGCGGACGTTGGCCAAGGCGATCGGCTTGGCATAGGCGCCACCGACGCCACCGAAGCCGCCTTTGGGCCGGATGACCGTCGTGTCGGTATCAGGGTCGATCATCAACCCGTTGCCCAGGCTGTTGATCGAGTTGATGAAGCTCAGCGGGTAGCGATTCAACAACGCTGCCATTTGATCGAATTGTGCGAGGTCGAAGAACGGTGGCAACTTGACGCCGGCCGGTTTCTTGAAGACCTTGAACAAGTTGTCCAAAATGGTGGCGGTGGTTTCCAGATCATAAGCGATCTGCGGCTTGCCAGGGACGTTAGGGCAGCTGAGGTTGAATTCGGTCAGCCCGGTGAAATCACTTGCTTGGATCTTTTCCGCTAACAAGACGTAATCGTCGGGCCCCATGCCGGCGACCGACATGAAGATGGGCTGATCCGGATGGGTCTGCTGAAACTGCGAAACGTAATCGAGGTAATAATCGATGCCTTTGTTCGGCAACCCCATCGAATTGATGCTGCCGAGGGTGAGGGCCTGATAGCGCGGTTCGGGATTCCCAACGCGGGCTTGCGGGGTGCCGGACTTGGTGATCAAGGTTCCTGCGTGACTGGCGGCGATCTCGTCAAGTTCTGCGGCGGTCATGCAATGGACCCCGCTGGCATTCATTAAGACGTTGCTGAAGTGAAAATCTTGGATTTGTGAGGCTAAACTCGTCAACTGCGCCACTCCTTTTAGTCGGTCTTGGGTCATCGATCCCGATGATCGATGCGAACCCTGCGGACTATTAAACCATATTTCACGGCAGCTGACCAGAGGTGAACGGTAAAATGACGCACAAAAAATGCCGATACGAATATTTCGTTCGGCATATGGTTTAATTTGCATTCGCGGCTTTACGGGCATGATCTTGATGTTTAACCAGTTTCGCCAATTCGCTGGCCTTGCGCCGGATCTCGGCAGGTGGCGCCTGCGGCAAGGTGAAGTGGGTGACCATGCGGTGCGGATCAAAATCCGGGGTGACGCTGACCAGTGAGTAGAAGACGTCTTCTTCTTTAGCCTTGGGCAGGGTGGTCAACGTGTACGCGGTCAGCGCTGCTTCGCCTTTAGGCAGATGGCTCAAAAAGTCAGATAACACCCGATAGGAGTAATAGACTGCTTCTTCATAAGTTGTCCCCACAGCTGAGGCTTGCGGGATATTGACGAAGTTGATCATATAACCATGGTCCGTCTTTTCGTTGCGCGCGGCAAAATAATAATGTCGGTTACTTGTTGCCATGTGTGATCACTCCCATCTGCGTGCCAGGTTTGGCATAGTGTCACGCAGTTTTCTCTATACAATTATAACATGGTTAAAATTATGAGCAAGTAAATGAGAAAATTTTAATATTATCAGGAATGCATCGGATTTCTCGTGAAAATAGACTTGCAATCTTTTGGGGGGCTTGCTATACTAATTTCTGTTGTTGCGGTTGTAGTTTAGTGGTAAAACTCCAGCTTCCCAAGCTGGCGTCGCGAGTTCGATTCTCGTCAACCGCTGCAGGACTGGTGCGAGGCTCGCACCAGTTTTTTGTATCAAGCAATACGTTCGATGATGCGGAAGATTCCGTTTGCTGGTCTTCAGTGAGGTCACGGTGGTGTGAGTGACTGGCCGAAGCGGAGGCGCGCCGCGGAGAACGAAGTGGATATTTTAAGTGGGCAATGCCAATTAGAGTGGTACCGCGGGGAAACTCGTCTCTTTCGTTATATTCGAAGAGACGAGTTTTTTTGTGGCTTAAAAATAGGAGGATTCTCATGGATTTCAAGCAACAGGTGGCGGCAACATTGAATGCCGCGTTGGCACCAGACTTAGACGAAGCGCAGATCATGGCGCTGTTAGAAACACCCAAGACGTCGGATCTGGGCGACTATGCGTTCCCGACGTTCACCCTGGCGAAGCTGTATCATAAAGCCCCTAAGATGATCGCCGCCGACCTCGTCGAGAAGCTTGACGACACCCCTTATGAAAAAGTGGCCGCAGTCGGCGGTTATGTCAACTTCTTCTTAGATAAGGTCAGCTTCGCTCATGAAACTTTGACGGCCATCGCTCAAGACCCAGCACACTACGGCGACCAGCAGCTCGCCCATGGCAACGTGCCGATCGACATGTCCAGCCCTAATATCGCCAAGCCGATGAGCATGGGGCATCTTCGCTCGACGGTGATCGGAAACGCCTTGGCAAATATCTTGACGAAGATCGGTTATTCGCCGATCAAGATCAACCACCTCGGCGACTGGGGCACCCAGTTTGGGAAGCTGATCGTCGCTTATCGCAAGTGGGGATCTGAAGCCGACGTCCGCAAAGACCCGATCCACTACCTCGTCCAATATTACGTGCGTTTCCACGAAGAAGCAGAAACCGATCCTTCATTAGATGAACAAGCCCGCGCGGTTTTCAAGCAGCTCGAAGACGGCGACCAGGAAGTCTACAAGCTGTGGTCTTGGTTCCGTACCGAATCGCTGAAGGAATTCAACCGCATCTATGACATGCTGGGCGTGACCTTCGATTCTTACAACGGTGAAGCGTTCTACAACGACAAGATGGACGGCGTGGTCAACGAACTGGAAGCCAAGCACCTGCTTCAAGAAAGCCAAGGCGCAGAAATCGTCGACCTCACCAAGTACGACCTCAACCCGGCCTTGATCAAAAAGTCCGATGGCGCGACGCTGTACATGACCCGCGATCTCGCAGCGGCTTTCTATCGCCACAACGAATACGACTTCGTGCAGTCACTGTACGTCGTTGGTAACGAACAGCGCGAACATTTCGACCAGCTCAAGGCCGTCATCAAGGAAATGGGCTACGACTGGGCGGATGATATCCATCACATCCCGTTTGGCCTGATCACCTCAGGCGGCAAGAAGCTGTCGACACGTAAAGGCAACATCATTTTGCTGGAACGCGTCTTGAACGACGCTATCGACCTGGCCAAGCAACAGATCGCTGAAAAGCATCCCGACCTGGCCAACGCTGACAAGGTCGCTCATGATGTCGGTGTCGGCGCGGTGATTTTCCATGATCTGAAAAACGAACGGCTCGATTCCTTCGACTTCAACCTCGAAGAAGTCGTTCGCTTCGAAGGCGAAACCGGTCCGTATGTCCAATACACCAACGCTCGGGCCAACAGCATCTTGCGCAAGACAGACGTTCAGCCAGCCGCTGAAGTCGCGCTGACAGACACCAACGCCTGGGATGTACTCAAGGCGCTGGCCGACTATCCGCGGATCATCGCGCGTGCGGCTGTGACTTACGAACCATCGGTGGTTGCCAAGTACGCATTGCGCCTGGCCAAGGCGTTCAACAAGTATTACGCCAACACCAAGGTCCTCGTCGAAGACGCAGAACTGCCGGCACGCCTGGCTTTGGTCAAGGCCACCAGCACTGTGCTGACCTCAGCGCTTGCTTTGTTAGGGGTCAACGCACCTGCCGAAATGTAATTCCTGAACCGTTGTCTGAGGACAGCGGTTTTTTTGTGTCATGAAACTTAAAGTTCGTGGCATTCCTAAGCCGCCCATCTTCGGCCAATCTATTTCAGATCTGGTCGGGCCGACATGAGATCAGCGAATACAACGACACTCAGGTGCTCACATTGTGGCACTCTTCTTGAAAAAAAAATAAAACCGTGGTCAGCAGACAGTGGTTTTATTTTTGGCATAAATATGCTATTCTGTGAATAGATATTCACGATGAGGTGAGTTTATGAATAAAGCCGAGCGCCAAAACACGTTAGCCCGAATTATTAATCAAAAGGTGATCAGCACGCAAGACGAGCTGCTGTCCGAACTAAAACACGCCGGGATTGAGGCCACGCAAGCGACGATTTCCCGCGATATCCGTGAATTGCGCATCGTCAAGGCCCAAGACGCCAGTGGCAGGTTGCGCTACACCATTTTCCGTGGCGATTCCGAGTCGCAATTGGAGCGTCTGGGCAACTCGATTCGCGAAGTGGGCCTGTCGATCACGCGCGTGCAGTTCATGAACGTGATCAAGACGCTACCTAGTAACGGTAATCTGTTGGCGGCAATCATCGACGATATCAAGTTCGCCCAAGTCGTTGGGACACTGGCGGGGCACGACACCATCGTCGTCATTTCCCCAGACGTCGACAGCGCCATCTGGTTCAACCAACAATACGATCGCGCCTTCAGCGATTAACCTAAAACAGCGGGTCGGCATTTGCCGATCCGCTGTTTTGCATTGACGTTTTACGGCAGCGTAAGTCTTCTTTGGGATGTGTTGGGGATAGTGGTTAGGTCCGGACGGGGTGCACTCCAGACGGATATGGCTGGAACGGTGCGCGGCGCTCGGGAGCTAACTCTACGCTACGCTACGAGTGGATCTCCCTCGACGCCGTTGTTGTAGGCGGTAAACCGCCAATAACAATGTCGCGCCTGAGCCATATCTGTCTTCCGCGCACCCCGTCCTTACATTTGCGTTCTGAACATTCAAAGTGGCGATTTCCAAGGTGGTGGAAGTTTGATAGCAACTAGTGATACTAGTAGTGAATGATCTATTCATAATAGAATGAATCGGCTTGCTTGTCCGTTACACCAGACTATCCTGATACGCAAAATCCAGGGTGTGGGCGAAAGTGACGGAAGCAGGTCAATCTGACGTGGTGAGGTTGCTGTTAGCGACTTGTCGCTTACAGCAAGGCGCAGGTGGAGATCCACTTCGTCGCAGACGAAGTTAACTCCGCCGAGCACCCTCTCCACGACAGATTGAAGCCTGCTGGAGTCACTTTCACCCGCACCCGACCGCGATTGGTCTACAGCCAACTACACACTCACGCTGCCGGACAGCGTGAATCGGTGCTAGAAAGGCGCTGGCGCGGTGACGGTGTGGAAGTGGGTGCTGAGAGGGGCTTGCCAAGTCAAGGTAGTGGCATGCAGCATCAGGCGGCTGGCTGGGTTTTCTGGGGCGTATAGTGGATCGCCTAAGATGGGGTGGCCGATGCTTGCAAGGTGGACGCGCAGCTGGTGGGTGCGGCCGGTGGCTAAGGTCAACCAGACGCGATCGCCGTCTGCATCGTGGTGCAGGCGGCGATAATGCGTGCTGGCGGCATCGCCGTCTGCGCGCACCATGCGTTTGCGCTTGTCTTCTGGATCGCGGCCGATCAGTGTTGTAATGGTGCCGCTGGTGGCGATGCCTGGCGCAACCAAAGCAGTGTAGGCGCGCGCCATGGTTTTGGTCGCCAGCTGTTGGTTGATGATGGCTTGGGTGAGCGGGTCTTTGGCGATCAGCGTCAGGCCGCTGGTGGCCATGTCGAGCCGGTGGGTGATGTAAGCCGGTTGCGGCGCGAGATAAGCGGCCACGGCGTTCATCAGCGTGCCGGCTTCGCCGGGTTGATTGGGATGCGGCTTCATGCCAGCGGGCTTGTTGACGACCAGCACCTGGTCGTCTTCGTAGACGATGGCAAGCGGGGTGTCTTCCAAGGCGTAGTTGGTGGGGTCTGCGGCCTGCAGGTGGATGGTGATAGTTTCGCCTCGAGTGACCGGTTCGTTGCCATGGCGGTAGGTGCCATTGACCAAAACGGCTTGGTGTTGCCGCAGCCAAAAGCGGTAGCGCTTGGGCACATGCCAGGCGGCCAGCTGGGCGGTGACGCTGACATATGGGGACAAAACTTGAGCGTGAAGCGTAAATTCGGGCATGAGACGGATTCCTTTTCGTTGAAATTGCGTTAAATTAAAGTGCCACGTCAGGTCGCTGCCTGGCGGTGTGCTACAATATTGTCATTATGCTAATTAGGAGGGCTGAAACGTGACATACCTCAAGCAATTCTGGGCGTGGTTGGCGCCGTATCTCCACCGCCTGGGACGCGCGATCGCGTGGGTCTTCCGCCGCTTCCAGCTGATTCGCTGGGCGATTTTGATCTGCTTGACGGCGATCTTGGTTGCCAGCGCATTTTTTACTTACAAGGCCAAAACCGCTGATGTCCAAGACATCAAATCGACTCTGCAGACAAAGACCACCATCTACGACCGCAAGAACGAAGCTGCCGGCACGCTGTATGGCCAAAAAGGGACCTACGTCGAACTCGACAAGATCGCCAAGCCGATCCAAAACGCTGTGTTGTCAACAGAAGACCGGACCTTTTATTCCAACTGGGGTTTTTCGGTCAAAGGCATCCTGCGCTCGGTGGTCAACTTGATCATCCATCGCGGCGAGATCACCGGTGGCGGCTCGACCATCACCCAGCAGCTCGCTAAAAACACGTTGCTGACGCAGCAACAGAGTTATCTGCGAAAAGCCCAGGAACTGTTTTTGGCGGTGCAGCTGACTAAAGTGTACTCTAAATCCGATATTTTGACGATGTACCTCAACAACGCATACTTTGGCAACGGCGTGTGGGGGGTCGAAGACGCGTCTGAGCGATACTTCGGCAAGCACGCCAGCGAGCTCGATGCGTCAGAAGGCGCGACGCTGGCGGCGATGCTGCGCAGTCCGAGCTATTATAACCCAGTCGACCACATGGATCACGCCGTGGCTCGCCGCAACCTGATCTTGGGCTTGATGGTCGATAACAACAAACTCACCGACACCGAGGCCAAGGCTGCCAAGAGTGAAGCTTTAGTGCTCCAAGATAATTATTCTGAAGGCAACGCGGAGAAGTACCCGTATTTCTTCGATGCCGTGATCGAAGAAGCCCAAAAAGACGGGATCTCGCAAGACGACATCGTCAACAAAGGCTACAAGGTCTACACGACGCTGGACCCGACGTACCAAGAAGAGATGCAAACCACCTTTGACAACGACTATAACTTCCCACAAAACGCCAGCGACGGCACTAAGGCGCAGGCCGCAAGTATCGCTGTCGATCCAGACACCGGTGGCGTCTTGGCCGTCGTCGGCGCGCGGGGGACGCATGTCTACCTCGGGTTCAACTACGCCACGCAACTGCAGCGCAGTCCCGGGTCAACGATTAAGCCGCTGATGGTTTACACCCCGGCGCTGGAGCACGGGTATGCCTATGATTCGACCGTGCAAGACAAGAAACAAAGTTATGGTAAAAACAACTACACCCCGACCAACGCCACCGGCACGTATACCGGTAGCCTGCCGATGTACTTGGCGCTGGCCAACTCGGTCAACACCAGCGCCGTGTGGCTGTTGAACAAGATCGGCGTCCAAACCGGCGTCAAGAGTCTGGATCGTTTTGGCATTACGCTGAAGAAAAAAGATCAAAACCTAGCCGCCGCGCTGGGTGGCGTCACCACCGGGTTCTCGCCTTTGATCATGGCCCGGGCGTATTCCGCGTTTGCCAACGGTGGTTATCTGCCGCAGACGCACTTTATTCGCAAGATCGTCGACGCCACTGGCAAAACCGTGGTCGACAACACGGATACATCTAAGAAGCGCATCATCAAGGCTTCCGTCGCCAAGTCGATGACGTCGATGATGCTGGGGACGTTCAAATACGGCACCGGCGTTTCCGCCGCACCGGAAGGTTACACAGTCGCCGGCAAGACCGGGTCGACCGAAGTGCCTTCCAGTTGGGGTTACGGCACGCGCGATCAGTGGGTCGTCGGCTACACGCCAGACATCGTCGTGGCGACCTGGACCGGGTTTGCGCAGACAGACGCACAGCACTTCTTGGTTGGGACCAGCGAATCTGGGGTGGCGCCGATCTTTAAATCCGAGATGCAGGCCATTTTGCCAAGCACACCGCAATCGAGCTTCAACACCAAAGATGCCAAGGAAATGGCGACGCTGCAAACGCCGGCCAATGACGCCAGCGGTAGCAATGTTTGGGACAATGTGCAATCCGGTGTGGAATCTGGGATCAATTCCGCGAAGGACAAAGTCAATGAATGGTATAATGATCTCAAGGGCTTGTTCAACTAGCCTAAATCAATTGAAATGAGGCGCCTATTCATGGCAAACGTTTACGATACAGCGAACCAACTGGCAAAGGACCTGCAAGACTCTCAACAATTTTTGGAGATGAAGCATGCCTTTGATATGCTCAAGCTGGATGCGGTCGCATACGCATTATTCCAACAGTTTCAAGACAAGCAAATGAAGTTGCAACAAAAGCAGATGAACGGCCAAGAAATCAGCGATGACGAACTCAAAGACCTGCAGACGCTTGGCGAAAAAATGCAAAGCATGCAACCAATCACCGATTTGATGGTCAAAGAACAAGCGATGTCGCAGATGATGGACGAGCTCAACCGCACGATCTCCCAACCGATCGTCGACATCTACCAAGGCAAGTAAGCACAACGAGGATCGACCGACGCGGCCGATCCTTTTTTGATGATTTGCCTTTTACGAAAAAAATCGCTATCATGACAACATAAGCGGCATAGAAAAGGTGAACTTAAATGGCTAAAAAATTATTCGATTATCAAAACGGGGCAGACCTGACGTTGCCTGTTTTGATCAAATCCGCCGAGGTGCGGATCGCCAAGAATGGCAAAAAATTTATCGCGTTCAACTTCCAAGACGGGTCGGGACACATCTCTGCGAAGTTCTGGGATGCCAGTGAGGCTGACATCGAGCAGTTCAAAGCAGGCGAGGTGGCCTTGTTGCACGGCAAGCGCGAGCTGTATCAAGGCAACCCACAGATCAAGATCTACAACCTGCGTCTGGCGACTCAAGAAGAAGGCAACAATCCTGCCAACTATCAAGAACACGCCCCAGAGTCTGCCGACGACATGGGCGAAGAGCTCAACGCGTTTTTGTTTGAGATCACCAATGCAAACTGGAACCGCATCGTGCGGCGCCTGTTGGCAGACCACAAGCAGGCGTTTTTGACCTATCCTGCAGCCAAGTCCAACCACCACGCGTTCACCGGCGGCCTGGCTTTTCACACGCTCAGCATCTTGCGGCTGTGCAAGAGTGTCGCTGAACAGTATTCCAGCGTGAACAAGTCGCTGCTATATGCCGGTGCCATCTTGCATGATTTAGGCAAAACGCTTGAGTTAAGCGGTCCGGTTTCCACCGAATACACGATGGAAGGCAACTTGATCGGCCACATTGTCTTGGTCGATGAGGCCTTGGTCCAAACCGCGCAGACGTTGAAAATCGATATTCACCAAGAAGACATGGTGATGTTGCGGCATGTGATCCTCGCGCATCATGGTTTGCTCGAATACGGGTCACCGGTGCGCCCAGAGTTGCTTGAAGCCCAGATCTTGCACAACCTTGACGACATGGACGCTCAGATCAACATGTTAACGACTGCATATCAGCACGTCGATCCTGGCACCTTCACAGAACGGCTTTTCGGCATGGACAACCGGCGCTTCTACCGCCCACAAAACGGGAAAGGGTATCCGGATCCTCAATAAGCAGACGCGCAACAGGCCTAACAATAGGCCTGTTTTTTTGCTGTCCAGCCATGGACGTACGAAAGCCACGATACGCGATGCGGATCGTGGCTAGTTTTTATGTGTAACCCAAATAAGCAATCGTGGTTGCAATTTTTTTGCTTAGGCAAGTTTTGGCGGTGGCGCGCACTTAAAGAAGCATCCGGGTCTGGTCAATTTTGACGAGCGCGTTGCCAAAATTGATTGTGTCTGTCTGCGACTGGTGTGTGCGAGCCTCCTTTGCTTTTTAGAATTCAACGCGCTTGCGGACAAGCCATCTCAGTCACGCACGGGCGTTGCCCGCACGCACCCAAGCTGTCTTATCCACATCGCTAAGAGCGGGTTGCTCCGCTCTGTGCCTAGTCGAGCTTTCTGGGGCAACGCGATTGCGGATAAGTCATTCCGGTCACGCACCGGCGTTGCCGGCACGCACCCAGATTGCCTTATCCACATCGCTAAATGCGCCCCATAAAGCTCTGTGTACCATGAATGTATCGCCGGGGCCGACCAGAATTACCTTTGGACCCCTAAGACCTACATTTGCGTTGCACCGCGTTTCGGCGCGCGACCTTAGTCATGCTTCACTTGTCACCGAGTGGCCGTTCAACCGTTCAGACCTGTGAATTGGCCGTAGCTTTGTATCCGGTCGTTCAAGTCATCGATGTACTGGAATTGGAGATCCAACCTCCCAGGATCAGAAGGCTGCGGCTGGTCTCACTGGTGTGCTGGGGAAACAAGGGATATTTGGAGGACCGGTCAATAAATACCCCTACCCAACGCCTGATTAAATTATCGTACGAGTTGAAAGCGTTGTCTTTTTTTAGTCTCGTTGATTTGAGCACAAAAAAACACCCTGCAAAAGCAGGATGTCAACACCGATTAGTTGCTTGCAGAAGTTGCGCCGGTGCTTGAGCTGGAGTTGCTGTCGAGATAGACAGACAATACGTTCTTCAGGTCACTATCCTTGATGGAGACGTTGGCCTTCTTGAGAACCTTCTTGATTACACTGGTCATAACCGTGGTATCAGATTGCCAGCTGGTATAGATCTGCTTCTTCAACTCGGCTTTGTGATCAGATTCCTTACCCTTGGCAGGGACTTTGATCGCCCGGATGACATGGTAACCATAGCTGGTCTTGACTGGCGTTGTGGTGAATTCACCGGCCTTGGTCAGCTTGAATGCAGCCTTCTTGAAGGTGGCATCGAGGCTGGTGTCGGTGTTATCGAACGCCGCAAGCTTGCCGGCATCAGAAGCCGTTGCCGTATCGGTTGAGTTGGCCTTGGCTAACTTCTTGAAGTTAGCTTCGGAGTTGTCTTTTTGAAGATCTTTGATGATTTCTTCAGCTTTGGATTGCTTGGCAACCAGAATGTGCTGAACCTGAATCTTTGGTTCATACTTCTTCCATTGCGCGTCGATCTGTTTTTGCGTCGGCTTCTTGAGCGCCTTCAAAGCAACTTCGGAAAGCAGAGAAGTCTTGATTTGTTCCTTGAACGACTTGGCCGTCATACCGTTTTGTTGCAGAGCAGAGGAGAAGCTGGAACCATACTGCTTCTTAACTTTGTTGTATTGGGCGGTGACCTTTTTGTCAGAAACCTTGTCGCCGTATTGCTGTTCCAGCGCCTTTAAGACGATCATGCTACGTAAAGTTGATTGTCCAGCACTTGTGGACTTGAGCTCGTTGTAGTATTCGTCCTTGGTGATTTTAGCACCCTTCATGTTTGCAACCGTGCTGCTACCACAGCCAGCTAAGGTTGCTGCCAGAACGATACCGGCAATGCCGAGGATCCATTTCTTCATTGTGTACACACATCCTAATTTAAAATATTTTGTAGAATTCGCACGTGTCCTAATATAACACAAGTTGCTTGTGCCTGCCCCGATTTCACGAAAGCTTCACAATTATTCGGCCTGATCATCCAGTGTTTGTGCGGCTTGGCCAAGCTTTTCTAAGGAATTGTTAAGGGCGTTGACATGCGGCTTGGTTTGAAACTCAAAGTCGTTGACGCTGCTTTGAATATCTGCCATCGCTGGTTGCAAGGTGTCGTCGAGTTCGTGACGCAGGTCGGCCATTGCGTTACCGAAGCGCTTCACCGCGGATTGGACGTTGTTAGTTGCCTGGGTGAGGCTGTCAACATACGCAGCGGCGTGGGCTTGGCGTTGCGGACCGGATTTTTTGGCCGTCAACAAGGCGTAACCCGTACCGATGACGGCACCTAACAGAAAGCCCGTCGCAAATTTAGCCATTAGTCGACCACCTTGTCGTGGATGCGTGTGGCAATAGCTTGCAGTTGGGCGTTGTCGTATTGCTTGCTATGATCGCCGAAGTGGATCCCGAAATCGTCATCGGCACTGTAGCGCGGGATCAAGTGGATGTGTGAATGGAAGACACTTTGATAGGCCACTTCACCGTTGTTGTTCAAGATATTCAATCCCTTGATCTTCGGGTCGCTGGCTTTGATCGCGTTGGCGATTTTTGGCAAGCGTGAGAAGACGGTGGCAGCGAGTTCTGGACTGTAAGCAAAAATGTCTGGCACGTGTTTCTTAGGAACGACCAGGGTGTGGCCTGGCGTGACTTGGGTGATGTCTAAGAAAGCGAGGATGTCGTCATCTTCATAAACTTTAACACTAGGAATTTCACCGGCGATAATCTTGCAAAAAATACAATCTGTCATAGCCAATACCTCTTTCGTTGTTAGGTTCGATTTGGTTTAATGCTATCATAGAATAAAGGCGCGGGAAAACGCAATGCCGATTGTTGTTTGATCGCTGACGACGCGAGTGGAAGTCGTCGATATGCGGCCGTGCAATTAAGAAAGGACAATATAAACGATCGCTGAGGTCTCAGCATCCATCCGCTGTTTATATGATGAGATATGCTAACGATTGATCAATTAACAGGCGGCTACGGCACAGTGCCTGTCTTAAAAAAAGTGAGCTTTGCTGTCGACGATGGTGCCATCGTCGGTTTGATCGGGCTAAACGGGGCTGGTAAGTCGACTACCATTAAACACATCATCGGGTTGTTGACCCCTCAGTCGGGCACGATCACGGTTGCCGGCCAAACGCTGAGTGGTGATGCTGAGGCCTACCGTCGCGCGATCGCCTATGTGCCAGAGACGCCCGTGTTGTATCCCGAGCTGACGCTCAAAGAACACCTCGATTTGACCATCATGGCCTATGATTTGGATCGCAAGCGGGCTTGGGCGCGGGCCGATGAACTGTTGGCGCGCTTCCGGCTGGACAACAAGCTCGATTGGTTCCCGGATAACTTCTCCAAAGGGATGAAGCAGAAGGTGATGATCGTGGCGGCCTTTATTACGGACGCGCAATTGTTTATCATCGACGAACCGTTCACTGGGTTGGATCCGCTGGCTGTCCATGACCTGTTGGATCTGGTCCAGCAGAAAAAAGCAGAAGGTGCATCGGTCTTGATGTCGACACATATCTTGGCGACAGCCCAACAATACGCAGACAGCTTCGTCTTGTTAAAAGACGGCCAAGTCCGGGCCACCGGAGACCTAGCGTCACTTAAGGCGCAGTTTGGATTGGCAGATGCTAGCCTCGACGATATTTACATGGCGATGACAAAAGAGGGGTCACGCGCATGAAACCTTTGTGGAAGACGCGCTTGCGCCGCCACTCGCAAGCACAGTTTAAATATCTCAAGCTTGTTTTCAACGATCATTTTGTCTTGGTGTTGATCATCTTGATGGGGGCGTTGCTGTATGCCTATGCCCAAGGCGTGAAAGCGCTGGTCGCCAGCTGGTGGCTGGGGCCGGCGTTGGCGTTGGTGTTCACGGCGCTGTTAGCCATCGGCCGGCTGGCCAGCTTAGCTGAAACCGCAGACGCGACGTTTTTGCTACCGCAAACCACTAATTTTGCCGGGTATTTGCTCAAGGCCAGGCGCTACAGCCTGATGTTGCCGCTGGCGATTCTCGCCTTGGCGGCGCTGGCGGCGGTGCCGCTGCTCAAGGTGCTCGGTTTTGAGCCGCTCAGCGCCGGGCTGGTGTTAGGCGCCGCCTTGTGGGCGTTCAAGGACTGCGATTTGTGGCTACAACTGTTGGCGTTTTATCCAGGCAGGGCCCCACGCTGGGCGAAGCGGCCGTGGCTGTTGCTGGCGGCGTTGTTATCTTTGGTCGCCGGGTTTTATAGCCATCCTGTGATTGCATTGGTAGTCGCTTTGGTTTGCGACCTCGGCCTGCGCTGGCGGCTAGGAGATTGGCTCGATACGGCTTTATTGGCTTGGCAGCCGCTGATCGCTGCCGAAGCGCGCCGGATGGGACAGATCTATCGCTTCTATAATTTGTTCACTGATGTGCCGGGGCTACAAGGCACGGTCCGCCGCCGCAAGTACCTCGATGGTATCGCACATCTGGTCCCACGCGGGCACAAGCGCACCTGGCAGTGGCTGTTTATCCGTAGCTTCCTGCGCCGCACTGAGTTCATCGGCCTGTACATGCGTCTGGTGGTGATTGGGGCGGTGATCGTGGCGTTAGCTAGTCAGTGGTGGCTGGCGGCACTGTTGGCGGCATTGTTTGTTTATCTGATCGGGTTTCAGCTTCTGCCCATGTATCAGGTTCACGCCGAGATCGTTTTTGCCTATCTCTATCCGCTACCGGCGGCGCAAAAACCGCAGGCGTTCACGCGCTTGCTCGGCGTGTTGCTGAGTGTTGCAGCGGTTATCATCGCTATCGGGGCGTTGGCTGGCGGGCATTGGCAAGGCGCGCTGGCGGCGTTGGTGGCAGGCGGTGCCGTGATGGTCGTGTTGACGATCTGGTATCTGCCAATGCGGCTACAAAAACTGGCGCTACGCTAGTTGGGGAACATGCTTGACGCCAGGCGTGACAGTTAGTAAACTGAATCCTGGAATGTCTTATAATAAGACTCGCAATCTGTGCTACGTCAGTACAGTCCTGCGGCAGACGAAGGAGTTGTGCCTATGGATTTTGATTTAGACCCTGGCTGGTCGCTGCAGCCTGTCGGTGGCACCACCGGCGGTGCGTTTTTAGGCGTCCACGCCCATGAGAAATTCTTTTTAAAACGCAATGCGTCCCCATTTTTGGCGGCCTTATCTGTTGAAGAAATCACTCCGAAACTGATTTGGACCAAACGCATGACAACCGGCGATGTTTTGACCGCCCAAGAGTGGCTTAACGGCCACACGTTAACGCGCGCACAGATGAATACGCCAATGGTCGCCAAGCTGTTGGCGCGAGTGCACAATTCTCAGCTGTTGCAGCGTATGTTGCTCAAAGTCGGCGGCCCCGGCAAGACTCCGGCACAATTGCGGGATCAATATGTAGCGGAGCTACCTGAACCGTTGCGCCAACATCCGTTGGTGGCGGCCACGGCCAAGCGTCTGAAACAGGTGCCTCTAGTCGCCCATCGCACCGTTTGCCACGGCGATCTCAACCACAAGAATTGGCTCCTTTCTGACGCTGCTAAGTTGTATTTGGTGGACTGGGATCAAGCCAGCTTAGGGGATCCGGCATTTGATCTGTCCGTGGTGTTGATCAATTACGTGCCGCGAGAGCAGTGGTCAACATGGCTTGATGCATACGGTTGCGCGCTTGATGATGATTTGTTGAAGCGGCTGTTGTGGTACGGCCAGTTGCATTTGCTCAACGAAGTCCGCAACGGGTTTATCGCGCAACGTTACACCGAGATGAACCAGGCGCTGATCCAGTTGGCGGCGCTCACGCAAGAATGTTAATTACCCACCGACGCAAAAGGTTTGCGTCGGCTTTTTAATGAAAGCACACGAGGAGGAATTATGCGTCTTCGCAACAAACCCTGGGCGGCGCCTTTGATCGCCGCTCATCCGGAATACATCATGACCCGTCCAGTTGGCATGCAAGGCAAGTGGCAAACCCGTTTCGACCAAGAGCGTCCACTGTATCTTGAAGTCGGTTCTGGCAAGGGCCAATTTATCGTCAACATGGCCCAACAGCACCCGGATCGCAACTTCATCGCCTTGGAGATCCAAGAGGTCGCCATCGCCTACATCTTGCGCAAGCAAGTCGAACTCGGTTTGCCTAATCTGCAGCTGATCTTGGGTGACGGGGCGGATCTCACCGATTATTTTGTGCCGGAAGAAGTCACTGGGGTGTTCTTGAACTTCTCCGATCCGTGGCCGAAAACCAAGCACGAAAAACGCCGCCTGACTTACAAGACCTTCCTCGATCAGTACAAGGCGATCATGAAGCGTGGCGGCGTCTTGCAGTTCAAGACGGATAACCAAGGTTTCTTTGAATTTTCGCTCGTCAGCATGAACAACTACGGCATGCACTTCGATCTTGTCGCGTTAGATCTGCACAACGATCCTCGGGTGACAGACAACGTCGAAACCGAATATGAGCACAAGTTTGCTTCTGCCGGCGGGCGGATCTATGAACTCGTGGCACGCTTCGACGTTAAATAGCGTCCCAGCGGAGCAGGGTACCATCAGCGGCGAGGGTGAACGCATAGGTTTGCTGATCGATGGTCATGCCACCGACGTAACCGCTGGCCAAGACATCGCCGCGACTTACTTCGATCGGGCGGTGATCGATCCAGCCGCCGCTGCATTGGCCGCGGACTTTCATGGTGGCCTCAAGCCGGGCGAAGCGGTGGTTGGGTAGCCATTCGTGCCAATAGTAGTGTTGTGCGAGCACGCTCAACCCGCCAAGTGTGGCGCCGGTGAGGGGCATTAAGAATTTGGTCTTCACGGTTATGCCTCCATTTCTGCATTCAGTATAGCGTGTCAGCAAGGGATTGCCAAACGCGGCGATTGCGGTATAATGTACTTATCATAAGTAAGCAAAGGGAGATCTTCAGATGAAAAAATTTGAAAACGATGACCAGATCCGTCAGGCAGCCAAGGCTGACGGTAAGCAGATGCTGTTTTTCAGCGCCGATTGGTGCCCAGATTGCCGCTTCATCAAGCCAGCAATGCCAGAAATTGAATCAGAATACGCCGATTACAACTTCATCTACGTTGATCGTGATGCCAACATCGAAGTTTGCCAAGACCTTGGTGTGATGGGCATCCCGAGCTTTATCGCGTTTGAAGATGGTAAAGAAATCGGCCGTTTCGTTAACAAAGACCGCAAAACCAAAGCTGAAGTGGAAAACTTCATCAATGGGTTGCCGGCCTAGTCAATTGTGAAAGGAAAGCCGGGTTCTGCCTGGCACGGGAAGCATGTTAATTACCACTTATAATCAAGCAGCATTAGGTGACACCTTGATCGCGGTTCTTGGCCCTGATCAAAAGGATCAAACCAGCAAGCAAGTATGCGATATTGTCGGGATCTATGGTGAAGACGGTGAAGCAATCGGCTTCAACTTCTTCAATCTCAGCCAATGGTTGCCAGACTTTGAAGGCAACGGGCAAGTGCAACTGACACCTGCTCAAATCACGACGCTGAATGCGGCGATCAGTGCCGCCGGTTTGACCGGCGCGCTACCAGAAACGACGCCTGCCCGGATCGTCATCGGGAAGATTGTTGACTTTGTCGCCCATCCAGATTCAGACCACTTACATGTGACCAAGGTCGATCTTGGTGCAGAAGGCGTCAAGCAGATCGTCTGTGGCGCGCCGAACGCTGCATTGGGGCAAACTGTCGTCGCGGCTTTGCCGGGTGCCATGATGCCAGACGGTAAGCTGATCTGGCCAGGCAAGTTGCGTGGCGTCGATTCTTACGGCATGCTGTGTGCCGCCCGTGAGCTCGCGTTGCCTAACGCACCGCAAGCGCGGGGGATCTTGATCATGCCAGACGACCTGCAAGCTGGCACGCCGTTTGATTTTGATCAGGCGGCCGCAGTGGTTGCCGCACAAAACTAAAGAGGATCGCTTTCAAGGCTGACCACGATGGTCGGCCTTTTTTGTCGTCCCGGTAAATCGATCTTGGGTCCCAGCAACGGGCACTCGTTTTGTTAGAACTGGTCACCTTCATGGCGTTACTGGCAGGTTTGTATCGACGCGTCTGCTCTCTTCACAATCACCTTACAGAACCATTACGCGATGTCTGCCGATCTTTTACGTTTTATGGGTAAGGTAAAGATAATCAAAGTTAAGGGAGATGAAGTTTTGAAAGCAAGTCAAATTTTAAAGGGTTTAGCAACAGCATTGACACTGACGGTGACAGCGGCTGGTTTGGTCGCATGTGGGCAACAGTCCAAAGCCGCGACTGACAAAGTCACCCATATTACATATTGGCATGTTAATGCTAAAACCCAAGGGGGCCAAGCCGTCGACGATTTGGTCGCACAGTTTAACAAGTCCCACAAACATGTGCAAGTCACGGCCAAGTATAATCCGAATATGTATCAAGGCTTGATGCAAAATCTGCAGTCTGCACAGGCTTCAAACAAAGTGCCGGATCTTGTTCAAGTTGGCTGGTCGTATATGAATTATTTTGCTGATAATTTTAAGTATCAAACACCAGCTGAGGCCGCCAAACAATTCGATGGCAATCAAAAATTTTTGACGAGCAATTTCACGGCCAAAACGCTGAACTTTGCCAAAAATAGTAAGGGAAACGTGGTCGGCTTGCCATATTCGCTCAGCACCCCGATTTTTTATGTCAATAATACGCTCCTCAGCAAATACGGCATCAAAGCAACCGACTTAACCACTTGGGAGGCTGTCCAAAAAGCTGCGGCCATCATCAAGGCAAAAGCAACTGGCGAATATGGCCTTTACATCCAAGAGCCCGGCGATACTTGGGCCCAACAAGCGCTGATGTTGAGTAACGGCGCGTCGATCGTTAAGCATGGTAAGGCTAGTTTTGCCAGTCCTGAAGGGGTTCACGCTTACCAACTTTATCAGGATATGGTGGTGAAAGACCACTCTGCAATTCATGCGCCTTGGGATCAAGGGGTCAATGATTTTGTTTCAGGTAAAGTGGCAATGCTTTTCACTACTGTTGCCCAAGCGGCGCACATCAAAGCCAGCGCTAAGTTCGATGCGAGTGCGCAGGTTGCCCCAACATTTGCGGGTCATGCGCTCAAAGTGCCGGTTGGTGGCTCAATGCTTGCCATCACGGCACAAGCCAAGCCTCAACAAAAGGCCGCGTGGACGTTTGAGAAGTTCTTGTATCACAACGATTCTCTGGTGACCTGGAGCAAGGGGACCGGCTATCTGCCACCAACGACCAAGGCGTTGAATTCTGATGCGTTCAAGGCATATTTGAAGGAAAACCCGATGCTTGTGCCGGCCACGGAGACGTTTACAAATGCTGTGCCGTGGACATCATTCCCTAAAAATGGGTTAGATGCTGAACAAGCCATGATCGATGCACGTGACAAGATCTTGTCAGGAAGCAATGTCAAAGCGGCATTGCAAACAGCACAGGAGAAGATCAATGCGCAACAAGGGGCTTAACCTGAAGCCGTGGTTCTATCTGGCTCCGGCAGGGATCATCTTGTTGGTCTTCATGCTGGGACCGATCTTATACACGTTTTACCTCAGCTTTTTCGACTGGAATATGATCGCACCGACAAAAACGTTTGTCGGTTTGAAAAATTATAGCCAATTGTTCACGGATTCAACGAATCGGCGGGTATTGGCGAATACCTTGGTATATATTGCGCTATTGATTGCATTGAACTTTATTGTGCCGTATTTGTTGTCGCTGATCATTAGCTTTTTTATTCAGAAGATGCGGGGTGTCTATAAGATTCTGTTCTTTATCCCCAGTCTGTTTTCACTTGTCGTTGGTGCAATGTTATTCAGTTGGATTCTCAATCCAATCTCTGGGCCGATCGCCTTGTTGTTGCGGCACTGGGGGCTGGCATTGCCCCAATGGACGGCGTCAGGGGCAATGGCTATCGTGGTCGTGTGTTTGATCACGAATTGGAAGGTCTTCGGCTACAACTTTATCTTGTTGTTGACGGGTTTGGGGGCGATTCCTGAAAATATTCTTAACGCTGCGCGGATGGACGATATTCCACGTTGGCGGATGATCAAAGACATTGTGTTGCCGATGAATGCGAGTATCAGCGTGTATGTCTTGATCCTAACTGTTGTTCAAGGCTTGCAATACGTGTTTACCCCGCTGAACATCATCACGCAAGGCGGTCCCAATTATGGGTCATCTAATATTCTTTATCATACCTACCTGAATGCGTTTGTGCTGTATAAAACCGGAAGCTCGTCTGCGTTGGCGATTTTGACGTTCGTCCTCTTCCTGGGGCTATTAGCCATAGAGCGATACTTTGTCGAGGGGAGGCGTGATCATGAATCGTAAAACGAGCTGGGGCTGGCACCTTGTATTACTCGTGGTGGTGTTGGTCGTATTGCTACCGATTTTGTACATGGTTGGCAATTCCTTCAAAACGTTGCAAGAATCTTACCACACGGTGCTGACATTGTTTCCTTTGCACCCAACATTGGCAAATTATCGCGCGTTGAATCAGCAGATCGCGTTGGTGCGCCTCATCTTGAACACTTTTGGGATGGCGACCATTGTTACCTTAGGCAAACTGGTCACGGGACTGTTGGCTGCATATGCGTTCACCTATTATCGTTTCCGCGGCCGATCAACGGCGTATGTGCTTTACATTGCGACGATGTTTGTGCCTTTCACGGTCGTGATGATTCCCAACTATCTGGTCATTGCCAAACTTAATTTGCTGAACTCAATGTTTGGCGTTGCCTTGCCCCAATTGTGTGATGCTACTGGGATTATGTTGTTCACACGGGCGATGGCAAAAATTCCCCCGAGTTTGTTAGAAGCGGCACGAGTTGATGATATTCCTGACCGGCGAATCTTCACCAATATCGTGTTGCCTTTGTTGCGACCGAGCATTATCAGCATTGGGGCGATGTTTTTTGTCAACTCATGGAACGAGTATGTCTGGCCAACTTTGATTTTGAAAGATAAGTTGAGCTTCACGTTGCCGTTGGCGTTGCAAAATTACATTTCAAGCGAAGGGGGGACTGATTTTCCATTGGCGATGGCATTGGCAACCATCATGATCGTGTTGCCACTCATCGTTTATTGCCTATTCCAACGCTATATTCTTAACAGCATTAGCAGTCAAGGTATGAAGTAAGGAGGGATTCAATGCAAACTGGCGTCGCAATTGAACTAAAGCAAGTCACAAAAAAATATAAGCAAACCATGATTATTGACGAGATGAACCTGCAAGTGCATCCCGGTGAATTTCTGGTGTTGTTAGGGCCTTCTGGTTGTGGCAAATCAACGACCTTACGAATGATCGCCGGTTTAGAGTCGATCACCTCCGGCGAGTTGTTGTTTGATGGCCAAGACGCGACCCAATGGCCAAGCGGCAAACGTCATATTGCCATGGTCTTTCAAGATTATGCACTGTACCCGAACATGACCGTTCGTCAAAATATCGAATATGCGGCACGGGTTCACCGACAGCCGGCTGCAGCCCGCGATGAGCGTACCGAAACGATCTTAACGGCGTTAAATCTGACCAAATATGCCAAGCGCTTGCCCGTACAGTTGTCCGGTGGCCAGAAACAGCGGGTTGCGCTGGGCCGGGGGATGGCCAAAAACAGTAAGCTGTTCTTATTAGATGAACCTTTGTCCAATATCGATGTTCAATTGCGCGAGCAGGCTCGTGACGGGATCTTGCGATTGCACGAACAAAGCCAGCAGACAGTGATTTATGTGACTCACGATCAGCTGGAAGCGATGGCTTTGGGGGACCGGATCGCGGTGATCAACGATGGTAAGATTCAGATGGTAGACACGCCAGATGCCATTTATCATCAGCCGGCCAACTTGTTCGTCGCAACCTTTATCGGCTCACCCCAAATCAACTTGTTTACTGTCGCGCGTCAAGGCAATTTGCTCATAAGCAATGGCGTGCCGGTCGCCAAGGTGCCAGTGCACGTGCACACCCGAGTCGGCGATGGTGATTATCAGTTGGGAATACGCTCAGAGCATGTTGAATGGCACACCGATCGCCCTAGCGCTTTAGCTTTGGAGGCAACGGTGACCGCCGTCACAGATTACGGGCGGTTTACGCAATTGACGCTCAAGCTGGCAGCCGATCAAACGGTCAAGGCAACCCTGACGAGTTGGCATGGTGCGATAGGAGATATGGGTTATATTACCCTGAGCTCCGACCACCTGTTGCTGTTTGACCAAGTCACTGGCATGAACATTGCGCTGCAGGAGGAGAACTAATGCGGCAACATACCATCGTCCACATCACCGATCCACATCTGAGTAATACCACCGGGGCACCGGAAAATCCCCAAAAGCGATCACCGGCGGAAAAGCTGAACCAGGTTTTTGCAGATATTCAAGTTAATGTCCCTGAGGCTGACTTCATTGTTATCACAGGGGACTTGGTCCATGAAGGCAACGCCGAAGATTACCGCCGATTGCGCGTACTACTGGACGCAAAAAGTGCCGCGCTTAATCTGCCGATCCATGTTCTTTTAGGAAACCACGACCGTACAGCGGCTTTTTTTGGAGGTTATCTCAACCAGAACCCACTGCCTCAATATGATTACTATCGTGATTATGGCGATTATGACGCGTTTTTCTTGGATTCTAAGGATGGCGATCGTGAAGCCGGCATCCTCATGCCTGAGCAACTGCTGTGGTTGCAAACACAATTAGCGACAGGCGATAAGCCGGCACTGATATTTTTGCACCATCCACCTTACGCGGCTCCGTTAGGCGCGATGCAATATAGTGTTTTGCAAAATGGTGATGAGTTGGCTCAAATCGTTGCAGGTAGTCGTGCCACTGGGGTTTTTTCTGGGCATATCCATTTTCCAGTCAGCTATGTCAAAAAAGGCTGCTTGTTCGCGACCGCAGACTCGACGGCTTATCATATTGATTGTCGCGACATCCACAATCATTCGTTGAGTGATGCCACCTCATACAGCGTGATTACGATGGGGGAAGGGGTCGTTGGCAGTGAAATACGCTTGTTGCGTCATGATGATCAGGTCTTAGCGCATATCCCTGTTGGTGATGTTGGTTTCGTGAAATAAATAAAGTGACCGTGAATCGTTAAGGATTCACGGTTTTTTAGTTCAATCCGCGGAACCGCGGCGCTGATATGGTAAAATGGACGGGATTGAGATTGAGAAAGGATGAGAGCAATGGCGCATTATGATGGCCCACCGTTCTTGAGAGAAGGACAACAACCGGATGAAAACCGGTATCAGCTGCCGCCTAAATCCAAGCGCCATCAACCTGAAGCGTCGAAGCCGCAAGTTGCCAAGCCCGAGCCGTCGTTTGTTGGCCACCACTCGGTCGACCCGCTGGCGACCTTAAGTACGCCTAAAAGCACTGTACGTCGAGATATCCGCCGACCTGTGATCGACTACCAGCTGATACTTGCGCGCATGCAACGACCAGATGAAGATGTGTATCTGCTTACAACTGCAGAAGCATCAGACGAACCGACGGTGCCAATGACGCAAATGTCTGTTGTTCCAGAGGCTCCTGAGGTTGCGGCCGCAACGGACGAACCCGCAACGGACGAACCCGCAACGGACGAACCCGCAACGGACGAACCCGCAACGGACGAACCCGCAACGGACGAACCCGCAACGGACGAACCCGCAACGGACGAACCCGCAACGGAACAAAGCCACACGGCCGAGCCTGTGACGAAGCCGCAATCGGCTGTCACGACGAAACACGTAACCCCGTTGTTGCCGAGCCAACAAGATCCGCTCAAGCAGGCTCAGCAGGCTAAAATCGCCGCGGCCTTGGAAAAACAAAAGAAAATGGTGTATGCCAACTGGCGCCCAGTCAAGTTGCCTGATCGCCGGTCGTTGACGCAGGCGGTCGAATCCTATAAGCATCAACCGCGGGACAAAGATCTGCCTAAGCCTGTTGCGCAACGCATAGCTCAAGCACCGGTAAAGTCGGTTTCGCCAAGTACCCCGAAGCCCCAAGAATCAGCGCCAAAGCCACAAGTAGCGCCTGAATCGCAGACGGCCAAAGCAACAACGCCAAGCAAACCGGCACCGGCTCAAGCCAGCGAACCCGAACCGCCGTATCAGTTTCCGCCACTGGCACTGTTACCTCAGCCTGTGGTGACTGAAAACGCGGCGCAAGAAGAATGGGTCGTCGCCCAGGCCAAGCGTCTCGACGAAACGCTGACGGCATTTCATGTCAGCGCCCATGTTGTCGCGCACACCATTGGCCCGACCGTCACCCAATTTCAGGTGGCGCTCGCTGCTGGGGTGAAGGTCAACAAGATCACCAACTTGAACGACGATCTCAAACTGGCACTCGCCGCCAAGGACATCCGGATCGAAGCCCCGATCCCGGGTAAAACCACGGTCGGCATCGAGATCCCGAATTTGCATCCGCGACCGGTGATGCTGTCGGAAGTCTTGCAGTCCCAAGCTTTTCAAGAAGCCAAGTCGCCTTTGACCATCGCGTTAGGGGTCGATTTGTTTGGCAAACCTGTGGTGACCAACATCAACAAGATGCCCCACGGCTTGATCGCCGGGGCGACCGGGTCTGGGAAATCGGTGTTCATCAATTCATTGCTGACGTCGCTGCTGTACAAGGCGACGCCGGAACAGGTGCGGCTGCTGTTGATCGATCCTAAGGCCGTCGAGCTGGCGGTTTACAACAAGTTGCCGCACTTGGTTTCACCGGTGATTTCCGAACCTAAAGCGGCGGCGGAAGCCTTGAAGTGGGCGGTCGAAGAAATGGAGAACCGCTACCAGAAAATGGCAGCGGCAGGCGTGCGCAACCTGGCGCAATTCAACGAAAAAGCGAAGGCGCACGGCGATTTTGGCATGGTCTTGCCATACATCGTCATCATCATCGACGAGCTGGCCGACCTGATGATGGTCGCCGCCAGCGAGGTCCAAGACTACATCGCCCGAATCACGCAAAAGGCGCGGGCGGCCGGGATCCATTTGATCGTCGCGACCCAGCGGCCGTCTGTTGATGTGATTACCGGTACCATTAAGAACAATATCCCGACACGGATCGCATTTATGGTCGCGAGCCAAACCGATTCGCGCACGATTATCGATGCCAATGGCGCCGAGCGCTTGCTTGGACGAGGGGACATGTTGTATCTTGGTAGCGGCGCCAGCCAGCCGATTCGGCTCCAAGGCACGTTTATCGACGAAGACATTGCTAAGGTCGTCGATTTTGTCCGTGCTGAGCGGCCGCCACGCTATTTGTTCCAACCGGAAGGCCTCTTGGCAAAAGCCGAGGCCTCTGAGGCGCAAGACGATCTTTTCCCACAGGTGTTAGACTACATCGCCCAGGAAAAGCACGTCTCGACGTCAAAGCTTCAACGTGTCTTTTCGATCGGGTACAACCGTGCGGCCAACTTGATCGATGAATTAGAGATGCGGCATTATATCTCGCCTGCCAACGGCTCCAAGCCTCGCGATGTCTACTTGAGCAAGGACGACTTGGATCAAGACGAATCATGATAAGGGGAAAACAATGACAGAAACGTATTATTTTATCGGTATTAAAGGTTCAGGGATGAGTGCATTGGCACTGATCTTGCACGACATGGGCGAAAAGGTGCTGGGCTCTGACATCACGCAATACACCTTCACCCAACGCGGTTTGGCTGCGGCAGGCATCGAGATGTTGCCATTCGATCCGGCCAACATCAAGCCTGGCTACACGATCATCTGCGGCAACTCGTTTACCGACGAACATCCAGAAGTCAAGCAGGCCAAGGCCCTTGGCTTGACCTTCTATCGCTATCACGAATTCTTGGGTAAGCTGATGCAGCCTTACACCTCCATTGGGGTCGCCGGCGCGCATGGCAAGACCAGCACCACCGGTCTGCTGGCGCACACTTTGTCTGGTATCGACAAGACCAGCTACCTGATTGGGGATGGCACAGGCAAAGGCACCCCGGATTCCAAGTTCTTCGTTTTTGAAGCCGACGAATACCGCCGCCACTTTCTGGCCTATCATCCCGATTACCTCATCATGACCAACATCGACTTCGATCATCCGGATTACTACACCGGTATCGAAGACGTTTACTCAGCTTTTCAAACCGAAGCGACTCAGGTGCAAAAAGCGATCTTTGCTTGGGGCGACGATGAATGGTTACGCAAGATCAAAGCCGACGTGCCGGTTTATTATTACGGCACCAGCGACCGCGACGACTTCGTGGCCAAAAACGTCACGCGTACGACGACGGGGTCGAGTTTTGACGCGTTCCACCACAACGAACTGATCGGGCATTTCCACGTGCCGTTATTCGGGGAACACAGCGTCTTGAACGCCTTGGCGGTCGTTGCTGTGGCCTTCACTGAAAACCTCGACGCAGACTACATCGCCCGCGAGCTCGCCAGCTTCGGTGGGGTCAAGCGGCGTTTTTCTGAAAAGAAGATGGACAACGCGGTCATCATCGACGACTACGCCCACCATCCAAGCGAGATCAAAGCGACGCTCGACGCCGCACGTCAAAAATATCCAGATCAAGAAGTCGTGGCTGTGTTCCAGCCGCACACTTTCTCGCGCACGATCGCGTACCTCGACGAGTTCGCCACAACGCTGAGTGCCGCCGACGCCGTTTATGTGACGCCAATCTTTACGTCTGCGCGCGAAAAGTCGGGCTCGGTTTCGGCAGAAGATCTGGAAGCTAAGATCCAAAAACCAGGCGCGGTCATCAAGTTAGATGACATGTCACCACTGTTGGATTACAACAATGCGGTCTTCGTCTTCATGGGCGCCGGCGACATTCAAAAATACGAAGTCGCCTTCGAGAACTTGCTCAGCGACGTCAGCCCCAAAGCTAACTAAATCATGATCGACGCGTCAGCCGGCAAGTCGTCGACTGACGTTTTTGCAATATCGGTCCAAAGTCCAACTGACAAGGCTGGCTTTTGTCGATATAATATTGCTAGTGATAAAAATGGAAGGAGACGATTCGATGCAAGAACGTCGTATTGTCAATGATGCGGGCTTATCCGTATTCTTTGCGAAAGTCTACGGCACCATGGGTGGTGGGTTGTTGATCACCGCCGTAATCAGTTATTTACTAGGAAATGTGTTCCGTGTTCAGTACGGGAACTTCATCTCATCCAATCAGATCATCTTCTGGGTCCTGACACTCTTGCCGTTTGTCTTGACGTTTCTGATTTCCGGTCGCCGCGGCCAAGAAAGTCCGGCTTACGCTAGGCTGATGTTCGGCGTGATGGCCGCCAGCTACGGCTTCACGCTGGCGTCGATATGGCTGATCTATCCCGCCGCAAACATCGGGATCGCGCTGATCGTCACCGCGGTGGTCTTCTTCACGATGTCGGTGGTCGGCCGCGTGACGAAGCAGAATATGTCGCGGATCGGTGGTATCGCCATGAGCGTCTTGCTCGGGGCAATCGTCTTGAGCTTGATCAACATGTTCATGCATTCCGGCATGATGTCACTTCTGATTTCGTATGTGATCTTGATCGTCTTCATCATCATGACGGCGGCAGATACGCAGGCGCTGAAGCGGTTATACCTGACCGCTGGTGGTGACGGTGATTATGCGGTCAACACCTCAAGCCTCGCTGTCCAAGGGGCATTGCTCTTGTACCTGGATTTCTTGAACCTGTTTTTGGTCATCTTGCAGATCTTCGGGGTTTCCAGCGACAACTAGTCAATACTGCGACTCTCATTCGAGGGTCGTTTTTTGTTGCTCGGCGAATCTGGTACAATGAGAGCAGAAGAATTTGAGGAGGACAACATGGCCACGGGTAAACATTTACTACTGATCGATGGCAACTCGATCGCGTTTCGGGCATTTTATGCGCTGTACAACCAACTGGATCGGTTCACGAACGCACAAGGCGTGCACACCAATGCGGTGTTCGCGTTCAACAACATGTTAGACAATCTGGTCGACACGGTGGCACCGGACAATATTTTGGTGGCGTTTGATCGCTCCGGCGGGACGTTCCGCACCAAAAAGTTTGCGGAATACAAAGGCAACCGTGACCGGGCGCCTGAAGAGCTGGTCGAACAGTTGCCGCTGATCAAGCGCCTGTTGGATGACCACGGCATGGCGCATTATGAGTTGCAGGATTGGGAGGCCGACGACATCATCGGGACCCTGGCCAAGCAGGCGGAAGCCGCTGGTTGGGAAACCACAGTGGTGACCGGCGACCGCGATCTCACGCAGCTGGCGACCGATCACGTGACCGTGCAGGTGACGAAAAAAGGCGTTGGTGAGCTTGAAGCCTACACACCGGCACACATCGAAGAGAAGTTTGGCATCACGCCTAAACAGATCATCGACATGAAAGGGCTGATGGGCGATACTTCTGACAACTATCCTGGCGTCACCAAGGTCGGCGAAAAAACCGCGCTGAAGCTACTCAACCAGTTTGGCTCGATCGAAAATCTTTATGACAACATCGACGACCTCAAGAAGTCTAAGATGAAAGAAAATCTGATCAACGACCGCGACAATGCCTTCATGAGCAAGGACCTCGCGACGATCCGCCAAGACGCGCCGTTGACCGTGGGGCTTGATGACACCAAGTATGCCGGCCCCGACATCGACAAGCTGCGGGAACTGTACACCGAGCTGGACATGCGCCAGGCGCTGAACAAGCTGAACAAACAGGCGCCAGTCGCCCAGCCCGCCGCGCATTATGTGGTGCTCGACGACACCAATCTCGAGCAGTTGTTTGCCATCAAGGAACCGATCAGCTTTGAGATCGAGATGTTGACCGAAAACTACCACACGGCAGACCCGGTCGGCTTTTTCATCGGCACGTCCAGCGATGCGTACGTCAGCGCCGACGTCACCTTGCTGACGCTGCCGGCAGTACAAACCTGGTTGCAGCGGTTGCCGGGCATCGCTGTTTTTGACGCCAAGCGCAATCTGATCGCGGCCAACAAGCTCGGGTTACAGCTGGACAACATCGATTTTGACGTGTTGCTCGCGTCTTATTTGCTGAACCCAGACCAAAACGCCAACGATTTTGGCCAGATCGCCCAAGACCACGACTACCAGCTGGAATTCGATGCGGATATCTATGGCAAAGGTGCCAAGCTGGCATTGCCGGAAGAACCGGTGTTGTTCAGCCACTTCGCTCGCAAAGCCGCGGCAATCTTGAGCCTGCGGCCACACTTACTGACAGACCTCGACGCGCACGATCAAACCGACTTATTCACCGATATGGAAATGCCGCTGGCCAAGGTACTGGCGCGCATGGAAATCGCCGGCATCACCTTGCACGGCGCGACGCTTCAGGCCATGGGGGACCAGTACGCCCAGACGATCCAGGTCTTGGAAGAGAAGATCTATGGCGAAGCCGGGTTGAAGTTTAACCTCAACTCGCCCAAGCAGCTAGGTGAGGTCTTGTTTGAGAAGATGCAACTGCCGGTGATCAAAAAAACCAAGACCGGCTATTCCACCAGCGTCGAGGTGTTGGAACAGTTGCGTTCAAGCAGCCCGATCGTCCAAGACATCCTCGATTACCGCGCGGTTTCTAAGCTTCAGTCGACCTATGTCAAAGGTCTGTTGAAGGCGGTACTACCAGACGGGAAGATCCATACCCGTTATTTGCAGACGCTGACGCAAACCGGGCGGCTGTCGTCGGTCGATCCAAACATGCAAAACATCCCGGCCCGTGGCGACGGCAAGTTGATCCGCAAGGCCTTCGTGCCGTCGCATGCCGGCTGGCAGATCTTCAGTAGCGATTATTCGCAGATCGAACTGCGCGTGCTCGCTCACATCTCCGGGGATGCCAACATGCAAGAGGCGTTCAAAGAAGATCGCGATATCCACGCCAATACCGCCATGAAGATCTTCGGTCTCGATTCGCCGGATCAGGTGACGCCAGATATGCGTCGGCAGGCCAAGGCGACCAACTTCGGGATCGTGTACGGGATCTCAGACTTTGGTTTGGCCAAAAATATCGGCATCACCCGGCGGCAGGCCAAGGCGTTTATCGACGGGTACTTCGAACAATACCCACAGGTGCATGATTACATGGACAAAATGGTCGCGCAAGCTCGTGAGCAAGGCTATGTTGAAACCTTGTTCCACCGCCGCCGCTACCTCGACCAGATCCATTCGCGCAACTTCAACCAGCGCCAGTTTGCAGAACGCACCGCGATGAATACCCCGATCCAAGGCTCTGCCGCAGATATCATTAAGGTTGCCATGATCCGGATGCAACAGATGCTAGAAGAACACAACTTGCAAAGCCGGATGCTCTTGCAGGTCCACGATGAACTGATCTTTGAAGGCCCGGAAGAAGAAATGGCGAAGCTTGGCGAGCTGGTGCCTAAGGTGATGGATTCAGCCGTCGATCTTTCCGTGCCGTTGAAAGTTGAAAGTTCCTATGGACCGACTTGGTACGATGCCAAGTAGCCTCAAGTTGGCGAGAAAGGATGCCCGATGCCAGAATTACCAGAAGTTGAAAACGTCCGCCGCAGCCTGAGCAACTTGGTGGTAGGCAAAACTGTCGCCGCCGTTGCCACTAACTGGGAGAAGATCCTCATCGGCGGCCAACAACTGTTCCAAGAAGCCTTGCAAAACGCCACCGTCACCGGTGTTGACCGGCGCGGCAAGTATTTGTTGTTGCGCTTTGACAACGACTTGACACTCGTGTCGCACCTGCGCATGGAAGGCAAGTATCAACTTGCAGTGGACGCCACGCAACCGTTGCCGCGTTTCGTCCATGTCTGGTTTGATTTCACCGATGGCAGCCAACTGCGCTATTTGGACATGCGCAAGTTTGGCCGGATGCAACTGTGTGACACCGGCAGTGTTGCCGCCAGCGTCTCGGGAATCGCGGCTATGGGGCCTGAGCCGACCGCAGAGGCTTTTGACGCCACGGCGTTTTATCAGACGCTCAAGCGCCATAAGAAGCCGATCAAGTCCGTGTTGCTCGATCAAAGTGTGGTGGCCGGTGTGGGCAACATCTATGCCGATGAAACGCTGTGGCGGGCCAAGATCAATCCGGAACAGCCGGCGGCGACATTGACACGCAAAGAAGTCGTGCGTCTGCACGATGAGATCATCGCGATCATGGCCCAAGCCATCGAACTAGGCGGCACCAGCGTCCATACGTTCGTGGATGCGAATGGCAAACGCGGCGGGTTCCAGGAACATTTGCGTGTGTACGATCGCGAAGGCACGCCTTGTCCGGTTTGCGGCACGACCATCGTCAAGATCAAAGTCGGCCAGCGCGGGACCCACTATTGCCCACACTGCCAGCCTTTGAGAAAGCGCAAACTGCCATGACATATTTATTAGGGCTAACCGGCGGCATCGCGTCGGGTAAAAGCACAGTCTCTGCGATGTTCAAAGAGGCGGGGTATCCGGTGGTCGATGCCGATATCATTGCTCGGCAGATCGTTGAACCCGGCCAACCCGCCTTGCAAGAAATCAAGGCGCGTTTTGGCGCGCATGTGATCCAACCCGATGGCAGTCTGGACCGGCATGTTCTGGGGCGGATCGTGTTCGCCGACAAGCAGGCGCTGGCTGATCTCAACGCGATCGATCGGCCGTATCTGCGCACTGCGATCCATGACGCCTTGAATGCCGCGGCGGCAACCGGCGCCGCCATCGTGGTGGGGGATATTCCGCTACTGTATGAAACCGGCTGGCAGGATGCGTTCGATGGCGTGTGTGTCGTCGACATTGAACCGGCCTTGCAACTGTCGCGCTTGATGGCGCGAGATCATCTCGAAGAACAAGAAGCCAAGCAGCGCATCGCCGCACAGATGCCGCTTGCAGACAAGGTCGCTCAAGCCGATTTTGTGATCAACAATTCGCTGGGGCCGGTTGTGCGCCAACAACAGGTCCAAGCCCTCATCGCCCGCCTGCGTGCGCTTGATGAAACCCCGTGAAACCGCGGTTGGAAGTATGTTATACTTGATTCAAAACGGAAAAGAAGGTGTTGGCTTGCAGTGCCCACATTGTCATCACAACAGTAGTCGTGTCGTCGACTCCCGTCCAACCGACGGCGGCAAGGCGATCCGACGTCGCCGCGAATGCGAAAATTGCGGCTTCCGCTTCACCACGTTTGAGCGGATCGAACAAACCCCGTTGCTCGTGATCAAGAAGAACGGAACGCGCGAAGAGTTCAACCGCGAGAAGATTTTGAAAGGCCTCATCCGTGCCGCCGAAAAGCGGCCGGTCACGATGGAGCAGATGCAAGGCATCGTCGAAAAAGTCGAAAATCGCCTGCGTGCCATCGGGGAAAACGAAGTGTCCAGCCAGGCCATCGGGGAGTATGTGATGAGCCTGTTGGCCGACGTCGACGACGTGGCCTATATTCGCTTTGCCAGTGTTTATCGCCAATTCAAAGACATGTCGGTGTTCATGCAGGAACTCCAAGACATGATGAAAAAAGAAAAGGGTCCGCATCAAGACTGATCGCAACCGTGCTAATGGTTCAACCGGTCTTGGCAGGCTTGGTGAGCAGGCGACGATATCTTCTGATGCCCAGAGGACTTCGTCGCCTTCTGTGTTTGCCGGGTTCAACTTTTGTGAAAGGAGGACGTGATGGATCGTCCACAGAGTTTCATGGCCCAAGACGACTATCTCGTCACACAGGCCACTTATTTTAGCGACCGCGACCAACAAGTCGCCATCAGTTTGTATCAGCCGCTGGTCGGCCCGGTGGCGTTGGCGCTATACCTCAGCTTGTGGCAGGAAGTCCATAAGACACCGGCGTTGACCGACCGCCAGCCGCAAACCCGCCTGTTGGACCTGTTGAACATCGATGTCGACACACTGTTTCAAGCGCGGATCCGGCTGGAAGCCGTCGGGTTGTTGAAGACCTACACGACAACCGACAGCATCAGCCGCTACTATGCCTACGAGCTGTATGCGCCGGTGACGCCTCAGGCATTTTTCTCTGATGACTTGTTGGGGATGTTGTTGTACGATCGCGTCGGTGAGACCCGGTATTCGCAACTGGCGTCTCAGTTTACGCTGTATCCGGTCCGCCGCGAAGAGTGGCAGGATATCTCCCACGACTTCTTATCGGTATTTCAACTCACCAACGTGCTCGAACAGCCACCTGTCACAACGCAGGCAAAGCGCGCACTGGCCCAAAAGCCAGCGCCCAAAGTCAGCCTAGGGGATGCAGCGGGCTACGACTGGGTGTTGTTGGCCCAGATGCTTACGCGTTCGAATCTGGCGGCCGGCGAACTCGATCGCAACCGTGAGTCCTTGTATCAGATCGCGCGACTTTATGGCCTCCAGCCGCCGGAATTATCGCGGCTGATCATGAAGGCGACGGATGTGATGACTGGAAAGTTGAACCTCAAGCAGGTCCGTGAATTTGCGGAACAATCGTATCAAAAAACCGCTCATCCGGCGTTTGTCGAGCAAGGCCAGGACGTGCAAACGCCTGCTAACAAGCCAAAGTCGCAGTTGAAGCTCACCGTAGAAGAAGCCGAGTTGCTGGCCCGGGCGACCAACATGGCGCCGGCGCCGTTTTTAGACGACACCAAGAAGCGTAAAGCCAACGATTCGCGGGCCAAAGCCTGGCCTAACGAGACCTTCGCGTTGCGTAAGTTGATGGACGATCATACCTTCGACACGGTGACGATCAACATCTTGGTCGATTACATTTTCCGCAGTTACGACAGCCTCAGCCAGGCGCTACTTGGCAGCTTCGTCACGCGCTGGGTGAATGCCGGGGTCAAAACCCCGGATGCTGCGTTGGCCCAGATCCGCAAAGAAACCGCAGAGAAGGCCAAACCAAAGGCTAACCGTAATCGTCCGACTCGCCAAGAAGAGATCCCGACTTGGCTGAAACCGGAAAATGCGACCAAGGCGACCAAGCCGGTGGCGCATCAAGATCAACAAAGCATTCGCAACAAGTTAGACGCGCTGCGGAAACTGCAGCATAAGGGGGCGGATTCGCAATGAAAGACATGAGTGAAACACTCAAAGCGCTCATGGATCGCCGACAAGTGACCGGCAAATACCATGAGATGATCAACGCTGCAGTAGCAGACCCTGAGGTGCAGGCGTTTTTGCGTGCTAACGCCGACAGGCTGGCGCCTGATGCCAGCCGGCGCGGGGCGGCCAAGATCTATGAGTTCGTGCAACAGCGCGATAAGTATCAAAGCGGCCATACGACGTTTGCGCCAGGCTATCAGCCACAGCTGGTGGTCGCCAACGCTCAGATCGATATCGCCTATGAACCGACTAAAGAAAAACTCGCCGAAGACAAGCAACGTAGCCAGCAGCAACTGGTCAAAGCCGTCAACATGCCCAAGGCGATCGGCACGGCGAGCTTCGACGATTATGATGCTAACGACCGCGTCGACGCGCTGGGGGCGGCGATCGAATTCACCAGCGCGATGACGCAAGCCCCTGACAAGTTCCACAAAGGGCTTTATCTCACCGGTGCTTTTGGGCGCGGCAAGACCTATTTGCTGGGAGCGATCGCCAACGAGCTGGCCAAACAAGGCATCGGCTCGACGCTGGTCCATGTGCCAACGCTAGCCGTCGAGATGAAAGCCGCGATCCAAGACAATTCGGTGTTGCCTAAAACCAACGCGATCAAAAAAGCGCAGGTGCTGATGCTCGATGACATCGGTGCAGAAGCCTTGTCACCGTGGTTTCGTGACGAGGTCTTGGGCATCATTTTACAATACCGTTTGCAAGAAGAGCTGCCGACGATGTTTTCCAGCAACAAGACCATGGCGGAGCTCGGACGGTATCTCGCCGGGGCCGATCGCGGTGATAACGAGGCATTGAAGGCCCAACGGATCATGGAACGCGTCCGATTTTTGGCGACCGAATACGTCGTCGGCGGCCCGGATCGTCGCAATGGTTAAAAATCCCGCTTGCATGCGTGCAGGCGTTGTGGTTTAATCTAGGTATCGAAGACGGAAGTTATAAGGATCATGAACAGAGAGGTCACGCCAAGGCTGTAAGCGTGCCAGACCTGATCCGCACCGCTTCTCGGTTTCTCCTCGACCCGTGCTGGGTTATCGCACAGAGTGGAAAGCGTCAGCTTTCAATTCGGGTGGAACCGCGAGCAATCGTCCCGGATGCCAGTGATGGCATCCGGGATTTTTTTAACTTCTGAATCTATCTTAAAAGGAGATCTACATAACATGGCAATCGCAATTACGTTACCAGATAAAAGTGTTAAGTCGTTTGACGACGCTGTTAGTGTTTTAGATATCGCCAAGAGCATCGCCCCAAGCTTGGCTAAAAAGGCTGTCGCCGGGAAGGTCAACGACAAGCTCGTCAGCGTTGACGCCGTTGTTGACGCAGACGCCAGCGTCGAGATCGTTACCAAAGATTCCGCAGACGGCTTGGCCGTTTTGCGCCAAACCGCGACCTTCGTGCTTGCGGCCGCAATCAAAGAGCTGTTCCCAGAAGTCCGTTTGGGCCAAGGTGAAGCCCAAGAAGACGGCTTCTTCTACGACACCGACAAAGACAACGGCCAGCTGACCGTTGACCAACTGCCTGAAATCAAGGCCAAGATGGCTGATATCATCAAGGCTAACCCAGAGATCGCTGCCAAGACCTTAAGCAAAGACGAAGCGCTGGCATATTTTGCCAACGAACCGTTCAAAAAGCAACTGGTCGAAGCTCAAGACGGCGAGATCAAAGGCTTTTCACTGGGCGACTTCTTCGATTTCGAAGAATCTGCCTTGTTGCCAAGCTTGAAAGACCTCAAGCACTTCGAGTTGCTTTCTGTTGCTGGTGCTTATTGGGAAGGCAAGTCTTCCAACCCGATGCTCCAACGGATCTACGGGACCGCTTATTACAAGCAGGCTGATCTAGAAGATGACGCCAAGCGCCGCCAAGACGCCAAAGAACACGACCATCGGACCATCGGTCGCGACCTCGACTTGTTCTTCGTCGATCCTAAGGCCGGTGCCGGCTTGCCATACTGGATGCCAAACGGTGCCACCATTCGTCGCGTGATCGAACGCTACATCATCGACAAGGAACTGGCTGACGGCTACAAGCATGTTTACACCCCGATCCTGGCTAACCTCGATCTGTACAAGACTTCCGGCCACTGGGATCACTACCGCGAAGACATGTTCCCACCAATGGACATGGGCGACGGCGAAATGCTCGAATTGCGCCCGATGAACTGCCCATCTCATATCCAGATTTACAAGCACCACATCCGCTCTTATCGTGAATTGCCACTGCGGATCGCTGAATTGGGCATGATGCACCGTTACGAAAAGTCTGGCGCCTTGTCCGGCTTGCAGCGTGTGCGTGAAATGACCTTGAACGATGGCCACACCTTCGTTGCCTTGGATCAGATCCAAGAAGAATTCAAGAAGATCCTGCGTCTGATCATGGATGTTTACGAAGACTTCAACATCAACGATTACACCTTCCGGCTGTCTTACCGCGACCCTGAAAACACCGAAAAGTACTTCGATGATGAAGAAATGTGGACCCGTTCTCAAACCATGCTCAAAGGCGCGATGGATGACTTGGGTCTGGATTACTACGAAGCAGAAGGCGAAGCAGCCTTCTACGGGCCAAAGCTCGATATCCAAACCAAGACCGCACTTGGCAACGACGAAACCATGTCTACCATCCAGTTAGACTTCATGTTGCCAGAACGCTTCGGTTTGACTTATGTCGGCAAAGATGGGCAAGAACACCGTCCGGTCATGATTCACCGTGGTGTTGTGGGCACGATGGAACGCTTCATCGCTTACCTGACCGAAATCTACAAAGGGGCTTTCCCAACTTGGTTAGCACCGACCCAAGCAATCTTGATTCCTGTTGCCGATGCGCATAAAGACTACGTTGAAGACCTCAAAGACCGGATGCTTAAAGCCGGCCTGCGTGCTGAGGTCGACGATCGCAACGAGAAGATGGGCTACAAGATCCGCGAAGCCCAGACCCGCAAGGTACCGTACACGATCGTTGTTGGTGACAAAGAACGCGCCAACGCCGGCGTTTCTGTTCGTCGCTATGGTGAAGAACACACCGAAGAAGAATCGGCTAAGATGTTCATCGAAGCCATGGTTGCCGAAGTCAAGAACTACTCTCGCGACGGCAAGCGCAAAGCCAGCGAAGTTAAAAAAGTGCTTGGCGACTAACTTTTAGCCATCCACAAAAGCGTCTCTGTTCCCCCGTTTTGGGTAGGGCAGGGACGCTTTTTTTGTCTGTTTCTTCTATATAAGTAGGCGACGATCACGAAAAAGAAAGTGGTGCAGGTCAAGCGAGTGTGGTAATCTACAACTATTGTGAAAGGGGCATGTCGATGATCGTTGCATTATGGGGTTCTTGGTTGTTGTTATTCATTCTCGCGCGCCTGCTCGTTGCACTCATGATGGTGCTGACGATGTTGGCGCTGGTTCTGTTGCCTGGCAACCGCAACCGGCGCTTTGCTCGGTTAACGGGCAACGGCTATCGCGGGTTGTTTGGCGTGTCGATCGTGGTTTCGTTGGTGGCATTGGCCGGCGTGTATTTTTTGGCGCAGTGGTGGTTCACACTGATCAACTTTGCGCCGGTGAACGTGGCGGTGTTTGGCAGTGTCGGTATCGCGGCCATCACCTGGGTCATGACGATCTTCAAAAAACGCCACCGGTTGAGCGACCGGCTTGCCGCTTACCGCGACCAACATGCGGATGACGATGATCAGTAATGCAGTTTTACTTGACACGTGGCGACGCGGCGTGTATAGTGAAATCTGTTGAGAAAACAAGCAGAAGTGCCCGCTTCTCGCCCACGTCATCGTGACCGCTAGGCAAATGTACGGATAAATACGACGGCGGGGGCTCTATATGGAGTTCGTGCCGTTTTTGCTTGGTTTTTTCCAATAAATTTGGAGGTGAATTGCCATAGCACGAGATATGATGGTCAATAACGGAATTCGTTCACGCGAAGTACGGCTGATCGCCCAAGACGGCGAACAGCTAGGCGTGAAGTCAACCCGTGATGCCCTTGCGTTAGCAGAAGCTGCTAACTTGGATCTTGTCCTTGTGTCGCCGAACGCCAAGCCGCCAGTTGCGCGGATCATGGATTTTGGTAAGTATCGTTTCGAGTTGCAGAAAAAGCAACGCGAAGCTCGCAAGAAACAAAAAACCATCAGCATCAAAGAAATTCGCTTAAGCCCGACGATCGGTGAGGCCGACTTCAACACCCGTTTGAAGAATGCCACCAAGTTCCTTGAAAAAGGGGACAAGGTCAAAGTTTCCGTTCGTTTCCGTGGCCGTGCGATTACCCATAAAGACCTGGGGCAAAAGGTCTTGGAACAAATGGCGGCTGCCACTAAGGAGCTCGCCGTCGTTGAATCCCGTCCGAAGATGGATGGTCGGAGCATGTTCTTAATGCTTGCACCAAAACCTGACAACAAAAAGTAGTCAGAAGTTATTTAGGAGGAAATCGTCATGCCAAAATTCAAGACCCACCGCGCTTCTGCCAAGCGCTTCAAGAAGACCGCTAGCGGCGCTTTGAAGCGGGGCCACGCCTACACCTCTCACCGTTTCCACGGTAAGACCAAGAAGCAACGTCGTCAACTGCGCAAGTCCGGCTTGGTATCCCATTCCGATATGAAGCGGATCCGCCAGATGCTCAGCCAAATGAAGTAGAGCGCGTCGAGTGGCGTTTAGGGCAGAGCCCAGCGGGGACTGGCGGTGCAACGAGTTCACTCGTTGTGACGGTAGTTCCGCAGGGCGTCGCCCGATGCCACGCGAAAGCACGTTTAAGTTGAGCACGGTGTCCGCGCTCGAAGAGATTTTTCGTAAAGATTTGAGGAGGAATTCTAATGCCACGTGTTAAAGGTGGAACTGTTACTCGTAAGCGTCGTAAAAAGGTACTGAAGCTCGCCAAGGGCTATCGTGGTGCCAAGCACTTACTGTTTAAGTCAGCTAATGCTCAAGTGATGGTTTCCTATCGCTACGCATTCCGCGACCGTCGCGCTAAGAAGCGTGATTTCCGTCGTCTGTGGATCGCCCGGATCAACGCCGCTGCGCGTATGAACGGCCTTTCCTACAGCAAGCTCATGCATGGTTTGAAGCTGGCTAACGTCGACATGAACCGTAAGATGCTTGCCGACATCGCCATTGCAGATCCTGCAGGCTTCACTGCCTTAGCAGACACTGCTAAAAAGGCTTTGGCCTAAATAACGAAAACAGCCGCTGATGCGGCTGTTTTTTTGCCATTACAATAAGTTGCGGTCGTCGTGGCTGGCGTTGAGGATCGCGGCCGGTTGCATAACGACCAGTTTCCCGTCGACATGCCCGGCATCGAGTAACGCGTGCCCGCGCTGGACGCCGGCTAGCGAAAAGTCGAGCACCGCGGCGATGCGGATCGTGAGGCCCCAGGTGCGCGAAACGGTCGCCAGGAAGTTGAACGCAGCTTCAGTCGGTGCAAGCTTGGCCAGCGGCTGATGGTCAAAATTGCCTGGTGCCATGGCAACGTTGGCGGTGGTCAGCACAATGCCGCCAGCGCGGACCCATTGGCGGCTGAGGTCGTGGTCGGCGCCGCCGTTGATGGCGTTGACCACAGCGTCAGCGACCGGTTGGGCCTGCTGACGGGCCTGGGCATAATCTAAGATGGTATCGGCACCGAGGGCTTGTAGCTGCTCGTGGTGGCTAGCAGCGGCAATGGCCGTCACGGTGAAACCACGGCATTTTGCCAGTTGTACCAAGAGACTGCCGACGCCGCCACCGGCACCGATAATCACCAGCCGAGCGCCGGCCGGCAGCGCCAGTTGTTCGATGATCGAATAGGCGGCAACGCCGATTTGTGGTAACGCGGCGGCATCAAGAAAGCTCAACGCGCTGGGTTTTGCGATCAGCTTGGTGACGCTGGCGGTGACGTATTCGCTGTAGCCGCCAAGCGGGCGGTAGTTCATGACGATGTCCCCAATCGCAAAACCGCTGACGCCTTGTCCGAGGCTGGTGACGCGCCCGACGACGTCTGTGCCTGGCACGATCGGAAATTTCAGCGGGCGCGTTTCTTGCTGTTCGCCGCGACGAAGGCTGGCGTCATAGGGATTCAGGCCAAAGCCGAGCACCTGTAGTTGCACTTGGCCGGCTTTGGGTTGGGGTGGGGCTTGTTCGATGGTGGTGAACACATCGGGTCCCCCGAAGTGATCGAAGCCAAAGCGAATCATGTTATTCCTCCTTCAGTTGGGCAAACCAGGTCTTGGCGGCTTCTAGTTCGTCGTTGGTGAGTTGGTGCCCATGCTGGTGATAATACGTCGTTACCGCCGCCCCTGATCCTGAAAACAGGGTTTCAAGCGCGGTGAAATTTTCGCTGTTGGCGAAAGGATCGTGGGCGCCGTGAGAAAGCCAGACATGCGCGTCGTTGAGGGCGCGATGCGGATCTTCGTTGCCCAAGCGCATCGGGTGAAAAAACAGCGCGTCGCGCCACGGAACCGACTTTTCCAGCATGGCGCGCGCGGCGATATTGGCGCCGTTAGAATAGCCCATGGCCAAGGTGTGGTCAACAGCGCGCTGATACTGCGTCAGCGCCGCGGCGACCGTGTCGAGCAGCCAGGTGGTTTGGCGGGCAAGATCGGCGAAGTCAAAACTGCCATCCGCACGGTGGCGAAAATAGCGGGCCTCACCGTTTTCGGCAACGCGCCCGCCGATACTTAAGACGGCGGCTTCTGGCGCGACAAAATGCGCCAGCGGCACCAGATCGCGTTCGCTGCCGCCGGTGCCGTGGAGCAACAACAAGGTGGTGGCAGACGTTCCGGGAATAAAGGTTGTCATTTTGTCCTCCTAACGCCCGCGCCAGTCGGTGGCAAAAGGCTTCAGCCCGGCTTCGATCGCTTCGCGTCGAGGCTCCAGCTTGGGCGGCAGTTCCAACTTGACCCCGGCTTCGTCGTAACCCTCGTCTTGCAAAAAGCCTGGGCCGGCGGTGGCGATTTCAAACAATACCTGCGGCGCCGCGCGGAAGTAGTTGGACTGAAAATAATAGCGGTCGATCAGATCCGATTGGGGCAAGCGGAAGCTGGCAATCTGCTTCACCCAGGACTTGAGGCTGGTGAGGTCGACGGTGTTGAACGCGGCGTGGTGGATCATGCCATAGCCTTCTTCGGCGATCGGCAACGTGCGGTTTTGTTCGACGATCACCTGAGCGCCGTGGCCACCGGCGTTGACGCTGTATAATCGGCGACTGGCGGCTTCTGCGATCTGTTCAAAACCCATGACGGTTGTCAGCACATAATCGAGATGTGCCAAATTGATGATCGTGATGGTTACCGGACCCAGCCCCACGATTGCAAATTCTTGGGGCACGTCGCTATGCTGCCACGGGGCGCCGCCGGCGACGCCATGATCGTGTTCGTCTGAAATCAGCTGGTAGACCTGGCCGTCCGCGTCGGTGAAATCCAGCACCAATGCGTCGAACTGCTGTCTGACCGTGCCGGTTTGCAGCCCGCGGTCTTGCAAGCGTTCGTGCCAATAATCCAACGCCGCGTCGTTTGGCACACGAAAGCTGACGGCGCTGATCATGTTAGTGCCGCGCTGAGCGCGATCTTGATTGGGAAAAGTGAAAAAGGTCATGTCGGTGCCGGCAGTCCCTTGGTCGTCGGTGAAATAGAGGTGATACGTGTCCAAGGCGTCTTGGTTGACAGTTTTTTTGATCAGGTGCAGGCCGAGGATCTTAACCATCAAGGTGTAGATCGCTTCTGGGTCTTTGGCCATGGCGGTGACGTGGTTGATGCCTAACAGCGGGGATTCAATCATTGAAATCCACTCCTTTGCGATGCCAGTACGCAGCAATTGCTGAACGTTGCGGTTCAAGATGTGGCGGCAGGCCCAGGCCTTGTCCCAAGGTCGCTTGCGGCTCATCGAGGGTAAAGCCTGGCGTTGGGGTCGCAAACTCGATGCGGTTACCGTTGGGTTCGCGCACATACAAGCTGGTGAACCAGCCGCGATCGATCAATTTTTCGATGACGTAGCCATGGGCTCGTGCCTGTTGCTGCAAGTCAGCCAACACGTCGACGCTGGCCACGGTCAAAGCAATGTGGTCGATGCTGCCGCGTCCAAAGCGGTGTTTGCCAGGGGCCACTTGCTGGAGCGCTAGCCGGCGGCTGTCGGGCAACAAGATTTCACGCGTCGTTGAATCCACACCCAACATCGCTGCAAAAAAACGCCGTGTTGCCTCGACGTCGACGACGTTCAAGGCACTTCCCCAATACCCCAGCAGGTCGTGCTGGTCTTGGGAGGCGACAGGCGTCAGCGTGATCGTCACACCGTTAGGGTCTTGCACGGTCAAGCCGCCGAGGCGGTTTTTCCAGTATTCAGTCTTAGCCTCAGGGATTCCGAACGTGATGCCGGCCATGTGGCTGCCATCATCGTAGCGCGGGCCGAGGTGGTCGACGCCAAAAAACGTGATGACTGTGCCTGGCGTGCCGGTAGCGTCGCCATAAAAAATGTGGCGCATATGCAGATTTTCTTGATTAACCGTATTTTTGACGAGACGCAACCCCAGACGATCGCGATAAAACGCGGTGGTGGCAGGGATGTCGCCGGTGAGCAGGGAAACATGGTGTAACGAAGGAAGCACGTGAATCACCTCAATTCTACTTATTAAAGATAAGTATATGATTTTCTGCTAGGATTGCAAGCGCAACCGCTTTAATCTCATCGTACCGTATTCTCGATTAAAAGGCGATTTTTACGCTCGCCACACAGCCGGTGCAATGGGGCAGAGGGTTTGTTATAATAGGTTAGATATGCTTTAGAATAGGGAGGCCAAGCATGGCAGTATTTAAACCGACCTGGCTCGTGCAGGCTGTTTATGGTCTGACGCCACAACGGCTACAAGAACAAGGCATCAAGGCGATTTTGACCGATCTGGACAACACCTTGATCGCATGGAACAATCCTGACGGCACGCCGGCGTTGCACGCATGGCTACAACGGATGCACGAAGCCGGTATCACAGTGATGGTGGTGTCCAATAACAACCACCACCGGATTGCCCGCGCACTTGCCAAACTCGATTTGCCGTTTGTCTCGCGGGCGCTCAAGCCACTACCTTTTGGCGTTGAGCGGGCGCGGCGGCAGTTGCGGTTGAACAAGCACGAAGTCGTGATGGTCGGCGATCAGTTGTTGACTGACGTAATGGCCGGCAACGCAGCCGGGGTCCGCACGATCTTGGTGCGGCCGCTGGTGGCAACGGATGCGTGGAACACGCGTATCAATCGATTCCTAGAACGTTTTGTATTCATGTTACTCGGCGGGAAGTCGTCGTTGACATACAAGGAGGATCTGCATGGCTGAAGAATCAACAGACGAATTGCGCTGCATCGGGTGTGGCGCCTTGTTACAGACACAAGAGCCCAACCACGCGGGCTATCTGCCCGCCGGCACTCTGGCAAAAATGCAAGCTGACCCAGACGCAGAGCTGTATTGCCAGCGCTGCTTCCGGCTGCGCCATTATAATGAAGTGCAAGACGTTGAGTTGACCGACGACGACTTCCTGCGCCTGCTTAACGCCTTGGGCGAAGCCGACGCCTTGATCGTCAACGTCGTCGACATCTTCGACTTCAACGGCAGCGTCATCCCAGGGCTGCATCGCTTCGTGGGCAACAACCCGGTCGTCTTGGTCGGCAACAAGGCCGATGTTTTGCCCAAGTCGGTCAACCCGCGCAAGCTGACGAACTGGCTGACCCAAGCGGCGCACGCCCAAGGCCTGCGCCCGGTCGCCACCATGTTGACGTCTGCCAAAAAAGGCAAGCAGATCGATGAATTGCTCGATGTCATCGAACGCTACCGCGATGGCCGCGACGTCTATGTCGTCGGGGTCACCAACACCGGCAAATCGACATTGATCAACCAGATCATCAAACGCCTGACCGGTGTGCAAGAACTCATCACGACCTCGCGCTTCCCTGGTACGACCCTGGATCGTATCGAGATTCCGTTGGATGACGGGCGCAACTTGATCGACACGCCTGGGATCATCCATCGCGGCCAGATGGCGCATTACGTCGACAAGCGCGACTTGAACCTGGTGGCGCCAACGCATCCGATCCGGCCAAAGGTTTACCAACTCAACCCTGGCCAAACCATTTTCCTCGCCGGGCTGGCCCGTTTTGATTTTGTTGCCGGCAAGAAGTCCGGCTTCACGATCTACGTCGACAACCAACTGTTGCTGCACCGCACCAAAACCGAAAACGCGGATGCCTTTTACGCCAAGCACAAAGGCGGCTTGTTGGCACCACCACGTGAAGGCGCAGATTTTCCTGAACTCGTGCGCTTTGAATTCACGCCTAAGGAAGAATCTGATCTGGTCTTTGCAGGACTCGGCTGGGTCGTCATCCCGGCTGGCCAAACCGTTGCGGGCTACGCGCCTAAAGGGGTCGATGTATTGTTGCGCAAGGCGCTGGTTTAGTAAGCAAGGAGAGAGAATATATGTTAACTGGAAAACAAAAACGTTACCTGCGGAGTCAAGCCATGACGATGAAGCCGCTGATCACGTTGGGTAAAAATGAGATCAGCGACAGTTTCGTTGACGGCGTAAAAGCCGCGCTAGAGGCTCGTGAGCTGATTAAGATCAGCCTGCTGCCGGCCAGCGAAGAAACGCCGAAGTCTGTCGGGGCTGCCTTAGCTGAAGCGATTCCGGGCCTAGAAGTGGCCCAAACGATCGGGCGCGTTGTTGTCGTGTACAAGCGGGCGTTTGATCCTGAAAATCGCCACGTCTCCGCTGAAATCGCAAAGTTGTAGGAGGCGACGCCATGAGTGGGGAAAACACGGTCACCACGTTGACCCATCCGGTGATCACCGAAGAAGTTTCTGAAGCCATTCTGGGGTCGCGGCGCAAACAAATCGGTCTGTTCGGCGGGACATTCAACCCGATCCATAATGGGCATCTGATCATGGCCGAGGCGGTCGGTACGCAACTCGGTTTGCGGCAAGTGCTCTTTATGCCTGACAATCAGCCGCCGCATGTCGATCACAAAGACGCGATCGACCCTAAACACCGGCTGGCCATGCTGGAAGCCGCAATTCGCGACAATCCGCTGTTTGGCATCGAGCTGTGTGAGCTGCAACGTGGCGGCATCAGTTACAGCTACGACACGATGGTGGGGCTGAAGCGACTGCATCCCGACACCGATTATTATTTCATCATCGGTGCCGACATGGTCGATTACTTGCCCAAGTGGCATCGCATCGATGAGCTGGTGAAGCTGGTCACGTTTGTCGGTGTCAAGCGGCGCGGTTACACGCCGCAAAGCCCGTATCCGATCCTTTGGGTCGACGCGCCTTTGATCGACATCTCATCCACTGAGATCCGCGAGCGCGTCGCCACCGGCCAAAGCATTCGTTACCTCGTTCCGGAACCGGTGCGAGCTTATATTGAGAAAGAAGGATTATATCTTGGCGACAATTGAATATCCGACGCGTCTGACCAATGGGCAATCCCGCGCAGGCATTATCGCGCTGTTGCAGAATCGCCTGAGTGAAGACCGCTTTCAGCACTGCTTACGGGTGGAGTCGACGGCGCGAGAACTCGCGCAACGTTTTAGCGAAGACGTCGACCGCGCTGGTTTGGCAGGGCTGTTACACGATTACGCCAAGGAGATCCCGGTCAGCGATTACGAAGATGTGATCAAGCGCAACGGCTTTGATCTACAGCTACTGCGGTATGGCCGTGGGGTGTGGCACGGCATGGTCGGGACCTGGTTTATCCGCAATGAAGTTGGGGTGACCGATCATCAGGTGATTACCGCCATCGAGCGCCATACCACCGGCGATCCGGAGATGACGACGCTCGATCAGATCGTTTTTGTCGCCGACTTCATCGAACCGGCACGCAAGCTCCCGGCAGAAATCGCCGCGCGCAACGCTGCCAAGTCCAACATGCGTCAAGCCACGCTGATCGAGCTGGAGAACACCTTGACCTATCTCATTTCGAATCACAAGATCGTCTATCCCAAAACACTGTTGACTTATAACGCCTTCATTCAACCTAAGGAGTAAGCATGAACGCAAAAAAATTACTGGAAACTATCGTCAAGGCCGCAGATGACAAGCGTGCTGAAGACATCGTTGCATTAGACATGAACGAGATCAGCCTGTTGGCCGATTATTTCGTCATCATGAACGGGAATTCTGAACGTCAGGTCCAAGCGATCGTTGACGGGATCGAAGACGCCGTGATGGCAGCCGGCGGCAACCAGCCGCGTATCGAAGGCAAGAAGGGCTCACGCTGGATGCTGATGGACTTCAACGACGTCGTTGTGCATGTCTTCGTGCCAGAAGAACGTGCCTTTTATAACCTTGAGAAGCTCTGGTCTGACGCACCGTTAGTTGACGTGCAACAGTGGGTCACGGCCTAATGATTTACAGCTCATTCGCCCAAGTTTATGATACCTTGATGGACGACTCGCTGTATGCTCGCTGGCGTGATTACGTGACTGCGCGGCTGGCACCGCAAGGGCAAAAGTTGCTCGAGCTTGCTGGCGGCTCTGGTAGCCTGGCGATATTGCTGCAAGAAGCCGGGTTTGATGTGGCCTTGTTGGATCTGTCTGCAGAAATGCTGGCGCTGGCTGAACAAAAGCTAATCGCCGCAGACCGTAGCATGCCGCTGATGCAAGGTGACATGCGTGATCTTGCCGGGATCAACCCGGTGGCGGCGGTGACGTGCTTTGACGATTCACTGTGCTACATGCCAGACCTCGACGCCGTCAAAACTGTCTTCACCCAGGTGGCGGGGATCCTTGAATCCGGTGGCGATTTCTTCTTCGATGCGCATTCGCTACACCAAGTCGATGACGTGTTCCCAGGGTATATGTATAACTACCGCACCGAAGACTACGCGTTCATGTGGCAAAGCTACGCCGGCGACTTGCCGCACACGGTGGAGCACGATCTGACGTTTTTTGTCTATGACGAAAGCATCGACGCGTACCATCCGATGAATGAAACCCACCACGAGCGCACCTATGAACTGGCAGACGTTGTCGAGACGCTGAAGGCAGCCGGGTTTACTGACATCGACGTCAGTGCCGATTTTGGCACCAAAGCCGTCACACCTGACGCCACGCGCTGGTTCTTCCACGCCAAGAAGGCATAATATGCAAGCGGTGGGGATGATTGCGGAGTTCAATCCGCTACACAACGGCCATGTTCATGCGTTGGCGGAAGCACGCCGACTTAGTGGGGCCGACGTCGTGGTGGTGGCGCTCGCCGGCAACTACACGCAGCGCGGCGAGCCTGCGATCGTGGACAAATGGGCGCGTAGCCAGGCGGCCTTGGCAAGCGGGGCCGATCTCGTGATCGAACTGCCGGTTACCGACGCGGTGCAGGCCGCCCCTCAGTTTGCCACCGGCGGGGTGACCTTGCTGGCGGCACTGGGGGTGGACACGCTGGCGTTTGGAACCGAAGCGCCAGGCGTCGATTACGCGCAAGCCGCTCGCGAGCTGGCGGCGGCACCGCCAGCAGAAGATCATTTTCATGATTTCACGCAGACCTATGCGACTCAGCTGAACGCGTATTATCGCACGACGGTCGGGGTCGATCTCAGTGCCCCTAATTTGTTGTTGGGGATGAGCTACGCTCAAGCAAACCTGGCCCTCGGCGAACCCATGCGGCTTTTGCCGCTGGCACGCGTCGGCGCCGGGCACGACGACCATCAAGTGCAAGCGCAATTTGCCAGCGGCAGCCACATTCGCCAGGCGCTTAAAGCAGGCGACTCGGTGGCCGCGTTGGTCCCGCCGGCGACCCAAGCCGCCTTGGCGACGCCGCATTATTCGTGGCAGGCGTTTTATCCGTTGCTACGTTACCACCTGTTGACAGCAGACCTGGCCGCGTTGCGCCAGATCGATACCATGACAGAAGGGCTGGAGTTCCGCTTGACCCAGCAGATCGCAGCGTCCACTGACTTCACCACGTTCATGCACGCAATCAAATCGAAGCGCTACACGTATGCGCGGTTGCGCCGGTTGTGCCTGAGCGTGCTGTTGAACCTGACGCAAGCCGCCGTCCAAGCCGCCCACCAAGAGCGCTACTTGCAGGTGCTGGGATTCACGACTGCCGGGCGCGCGTATCTGCACGACGTCAAAAAACAAGTCGCCTTACCGCTGATCACCCGCGTTTCTGCGGCGATGTTGGCACCGGGAGGCTTGTTGTATTGGCAACAGCGCGCAGACAGCTTGATCGAAGGGATCAACGGTCGGGACCAAAACTACGGCCGGATTCCGCTCATGCTGCAATGAGCGCAGCATCTGTTTTAGAGTTGATTTTATAGAAAAGGGGTACTCATGCTTAAGTTTACAGCGGCCGAATTGGCCAAATACAAACACACGCCACTGCACGTTGACGAGACGCTTGATCTCAAAGCCGACTTGATGGCGCGCGATCCAGAAATCATCGACGTCAGCCCGATTCAGCTTGACGCCTATATCAGTGCCGACGACGGCGACTTTTTGCTGTCTGCACATCTCAAGGGGCAGCTGACTGTACCGTCGACTCGCAGCTTGACGCCGGTGACGTTGCCATTAGATTTTGATTTCAGCGAAATCTACATTCAAGACGATGCCAACCGTGAGAAGTACGAAGAAGGGGAGCTGGTTATCACCATGGTCGACGACGAGCTTGACTTGTTGAGCGCGGTCGCAGATCACGTGTTGCTGAGCATCCCGATGCAGATCCTAACGCCTGAAGAAGAAGCCGGCGGGACGATGCCAAGCGGCCAAGACTGGCAAGTGGTCTCAGAAGCCGATTTTAAAGCCAATCAAGAAGACCAACAAGCGGCGGATTCGCCTTTTGCCAAGTTACAGGGACTGTTTGACGACGATCCTGACAAAAAAGACTGAGACAACTTTTAATCTGGCGCTCATTCTGCTACCATGAAACGGTAACGATAACGCGTCTGTCCCAGCGACGGACGCTGTAGGAGGCAATTTAATGGACAAACCAACAATTGGCGTCATCGGGATGGCGGTCATGGGCAAGAACCTCGCCCTCAACATCGAAAGCCGCGGCTACACCGTCGCGATTTTCAACCGGACAGGGGCCAAGACGGAACAGGTCGCCAAAGATCACGCTGACAAGAAGCTCGTACCGAGCTACACGATCGAAGACTTCGTTGCATCGCTTGAAAAGCCGCGCCGGATCATCTTGATGGTCAAAGCTGGCGCCGGTACCGACGCTGTCATCTCACAGCTCGTGCCGCTACTCGACAAAGGCGATGTCTTGATCGATGGTGGGAACACCAACTTCCACGACACCCGTCGGCGGAACAAGGATCTCGCAGATTCCGGCATCAACTTCATCGGTATGGGTGTTTCTGGTGGTGAACTTGGCGCCTTGCAAGGGCCTTCATTGATGCCAGGCGGCCAGCGCGAAGCCTATGACCTGGTGGCACCGATCCTCGAACAGATCTCTGCCAAGGCAGAAGAAGACGGCGCGCCTTGTGTTTCCTACATCGGGCCTGACGGTGCCGGCCATTATGTCAAGATGGTGCATAACGGGATCGAATACGGCGATATGGAACTGATTGCTGAAGCCTACAATCTGTTGCGGAACTTCGTTGGCTTGGACATGCAAGAGATCGCCGACGTTTTCGCTGACTGGTCCAAGGGTGAATTGCATTCATACCTGATCGACATCACCGCCGAGATCTTGACCCGTAAGGATGACCTTGGTTCTGACAAGCCGATCGTCGATGTGATCTTAGACCGCGCCGGCAATAAGGGGACTGGTAAGTGGAGCACGCAATCCGCTGCCGAACTCGGGGTGCCACAGTCTGTCATCACTGAATCCTTGTACGCCCGCTACATCTCCGCGATGAAAGACGAACGTGTCGCGGCAAGCAAGGTCCTGCCAAAGCCGGTTGGCAACGTCAAGGTTGGCGACAAGAAAGAAGCCATCGAAACGATCCGGAAGGCGTTGTACTTCTCTAAGGTCATGAGTTATGCCCAAGGCTTCGAACAAATGCGTGTGGCTTCTGAGCATTACAACTGGGATCTCAACTACGGTCAGATCGCGTCGATTTGGCGCGCTGGTTGCATCATCCGCGCGGTATTCTTGCAAAACATTACCAGCGCCTATGAAAAAGATCCGGCGTTGAAGAACTTGTTGTTGGACGACTACTTCTTGAACATCGCCAAGAACTATCAAGAAGCTGTCCGTGACTTGGTAGGCTTAGCGGCTAAAGCCGGCGTGCCAGTACCAGGCTTCATGGCTGCAATTTCTTATTACGATTCTTATCGTTCAGAAGTCCTGCCAGCCAACATGATCCAAGCTCAACGGGATTACTTCGGTGCGCATACTTATGAACGTGCGGATCGTCCTGGGATCTTCCATTACACGTGGTATAAGGAACAGTAGGATTTTTCAATCAAATTCGGTTCTCACAGTCGATTACATCGGGCTGTGAGGGCCGTTTTTTGTTGAATGCAGTTCGAAATATTGGTATATACCAATTTAATGCATCCTTTTCTTTTTAAGGATTCTAATTAAATTGTTCTATACCAATTAGAAAACCCAGAATCTTCCTATTTGTTTACGCTTACTAATCTTAAGAACACCTGAGATAGTCAAGGATGACGAACTATGTTACAATGCAGGAAGCAACCTTTTGCATGAGAAAATCCCGCGGCGTCTTGCCGGTAAATGAGAATTTTGTCAGAGGCGAGCACAATGTGAAAATGACAAAGGAGTCCAAATCATGAGTCGAATTTTAATTATTGAAGATGAGAAAAACCTGGCGCGTTTCGTCGAGCTGGAGTTAAAGCACGAAGGTTACGAAACTGCCGTCCATTTTAACGGTCGTACCGGGCTGGAAGCAGCCTTGAGCGAAGACTGGGATGCGATCCTGCTTGACCTGATGCTTCCTGAGCTCAACGGGCTGGAAGTTTGCCGCCGAGTCCGTCAAAGCAAGAACACGCCGATCATCATGATGACCGCCCGCGATTCTGTGATCGACCGGGTTTCTGGTTTGGATCATGGGGCCGATGACTACATCGTTAAGCCGTTTGCGATCGAAGAATTGTTGGCCCGATTGCGCGCGTTGTTGCGCCGTATCAGTATCGAAGGCGAGCATAATGCCGCCAAGCAAACCACGCTGACTTATCGCGACCTTACGATCGAAAAAGAAAACCGGGTCGTTCGTCGTGGCGACGACATCATCGAGCTGACCAAGCGTGAATATGAACTGCTGTTGACGCTGATGGAAAACATCAACGTGGTTTTGGCGCGCGATGTCTTGTTGAGCAAGGTCTGGGGCTACAACTCCGACGTTGAAACCAACGTTGTCGATGTGTATGTCCGTTATATTCGTAACAAGATCGATCGCAGTGGCGAACCGAGTTATATCCAAACCGTGCGGGGAACCGGTTATGTCATGCGCTCGTAATGCCAGAGTCCGAGGTTAAACCTTCAAGACGTCTACCACTGGCTTTTAAGTGGACGGCGATTGTTGGCGTCGGCATTTTCGTCACGTTCATCGTCTTTTCGCTGATTTTGTATGGGGCGACAGGAAACATCCTGCAGAGTCAGGAGCGTAGCACGCTGAACGAGACGTTGAATGCGGTGGAACAGCGATTGTCCCCGATCGCTTCGAAGCTCACCGTCGAGAATGTCTCGCCTTTACTTGAAGTGAATGGCAACGATTATCAGACCAGCACAGGGACCGGTGTGACGTTGGTCGGGGGGAACTCTGATTCGGTATACGCCGATTCGATCATCCAAAAACTGTCCCGGACAGACATCAGCCTGGCCGTTTATAACAACAAGGGGCGTTTGCTTTATAGCAGCCGCAACCAAGATCAACCGCTGAAAAAAACGACGACCACGACCTACCGGAACGTGCGCGATCGCGATTTTAACGGCATGGTCGTCTCTGCGCCAATCGTCTCTAGTACCACCGGCAAGCATCTCGGTTATGTCCAGATCAGCGACCGGATGCAAGCCGTCCACGGCACCATGCGGCGGGTGTTCAACATGATCTTGCTGCTCAGTGGTATCGCGCTGTTGGTTTCGATGGTGATCGGCTTCTTCTTATCCAAGCGCTTCTTAAAACCGATCCGGATGATCACCGACACGATCAACGTGGTCAACGAAGAGCCGCAGTCTAGCGTCCGGATTCCGGAACTCAAGCAAAACGACGAGCTCAGTGATCTGGTCAACGAGTTCAACGGAATGTTGGATCGCATTCAGCGGTTCATCGATCAACAAGGCGATTTTGTCCAAGATGTCTCCCATGAACTGCGGACGCCAGTGGCGGTTTTGGAAGGGCATCTGCAGCTCTTGAACCGCTGGGGTAAAGACGATCCGGAAGTGCTCGACGAATCGTTGCGCGCTAGTCTGCAAGAGGTGATGCGGATGAAATCGCTGATTCAAGAGATGCTGGATCTGACCCGCGCAGACCAAGTCGATGTGCAGTTCCCTAATGCCGTCACCGAAGTCAGCCAGCTTGTCGAACAAGTTGTCAACGACTTCAAGATGATCCATCCAGACTTTGTCTTTATTCTGGACAAAGACTTGGAAGGTTCTGTGTTCGTGCATATGTACCGCAACCATCTCGAACAGGTCATGATCATCTTGCTCGATAATGCGGTCAAATACTCTTTGGAGCGCAAAGAGATCCATATTTCCGTAGGGACCAATACTGACGGCGTCGCCATCGCCGTTCAAGACTTTGGCGAAGGGCTGGCCAATGAAGACCGCGAACGTGTCTTCAATCGGTTCTACCGCGTGGATAAGGCCCGTAGTCGCGAAAAAGGTGGCAACGGCCTGGGCCTTTCGATCGCCCACCAGCTGGTCGAAGGCTACCACGGCTCGATCACCGTCGACTCCGCGCTAGGACACGGCTCCAGTTTCCGCATTGATCTGCCAACGATTACGAAGGAGCAAGCGGACCATTTCCGCGAGCAGGCAGAGGCGGCACCGATCGACGATCCCTTCAAGAATGATCCAGCTTAACGTTTAGACGAAATTGTGCGTCTATCGATGTCAAGATAACTGACATTGATAGACGCTTTTTTTGCGTTTTGGCGTTAACTTCAGCTAGAAACCGTTTTCTCGTCAGGCGCACAAATGAGAACTTTCATAGTCAATTCTTGACTTTTTATAAAAAAAGCGCGATATTAATCTCTATGTTAATGGCGTTAACAGTACATGCCATTGCAGGCGCGAATGATTCTTGTTTGCAATCATCAATGAAGGAGTTGACGAAGAAGTGATGAAGCGGGAATTCAAAACCATCGCGCAGCACAAAGGGTTGATGCTGGCGATGGTGGCGATTATCTTGATCCCATTTATTTACTCGTTTTGTTTTCTGACGAGTGCGTGGGATCCATACGGCAACACTGGGAAGATCCCGGTGGCGGTCGTCAATCTCGACCACCCTGCCACTTTATCGGGCAAAACCATCCAGGCAGGGGCAGACACCGTTTCGCAATTGCGAGACGATGACCAGCTCGAATGGCATTTTGTTTCCGCTCAAAAGGCGGCGGCTGGGCTCAAGAACAACAAGTATTATACGGTTGTCACGATTCCAAAGAATTTTTCTAAGGATGCGGCGACGGTACTTGATGCTCATCCCAAGCAGATGAAGCTAACATATGAGACAAACGGTTCGCTGAACTATGTCTCTGAAATCATCAGTCAAGTCGGCACCACAAAACTGAACGATGAGATCAAACAAAAGGTGACCACGGCCTTTGTTAATGAGCTGTTCAGCCAAATCGGTAAGATCGGTTCTGGCATGAAGACCGCGGCCAGCGGCTCGAAGACCTTGACCAAAGGCGTCGTCAAATATACCGACGGCGTCAGTCAGGTCGACGACGGGCTGACACAGATGCAACAACAGGTGCCAACCCTTGCCGATGGCGTGCAACAACTCGACGCCGGCGGTCATCAACTCAATGGCGGCCTGGGCACGCTGCATGCCAGCGTCCCAGCCTTAGCCAGTGGGGTGTCCCAGCTAGATGCTGGCGGCCATCAGCTCAACGGCGGCCTGGGCACACTGCATGCCAGCGTACCGGCTTTAGCCAGCGGCGTGTCCCAGCTTGATGCCGGCGGCCATCAGTTGAACACTGGCTTGAGCGTGCTGTATGGTAGCGTGCCGGCCTTGGCCAGTGGCGTTGTGCAACTAGACGCTGGCGGCCATCAATTGAATACCGGCCTGGGCACCCTGCAAGCTAGTGTGCCGGCCTTGGCCAGCGGTGTCGTGCAACTAGACGCTGGCGGCCATCAATTAAATACTGGCCTGGGCACCCTGCAAGCCAGCGTGCCGGCCTTGGCCAGCGGTGTGACGCAACTGGACGCCGGCGGCCATCAATTAAATACTGGCCTGGGCACCCTGCAAGCCAGCGTGCCAACGTTAGCCAGTGGCGTGACGCAGCTGGACGCGGGTGGTCATCAGCTGAATGGTGGGTTGGCCGAGCTTCAAGGCAAGGTACCAACGTTAGCCAGTGGCGTGACCAAACTCAATGATGGGATCATCCAATACACCGATGGTACTGATCAGGTTGCAAGTGGCCTCAGCGTTTTGTATGACAAGACTGTCACGAGCGGACAGATTCAAAAGCTCGCCAATGGCCTGTCAGAGGTCTATGGGAAGACAATCGCTAATGGCAATCTGAAAAAGCTTGCTGAAGGGCTACTCGAATTAAACACTAAGGCCCCGACACTTGCTGACGGTGTGGCTAAACTTAACGATGGGGTTGCGCAGTATACCGACGGGGCTGATCAATTGACCAGTGGCGTGAGTGTGCTTTATGGCAAGACTGTTGCTAACGGAAACTTGAAGAAACTTGCTGAAGGGTTGACCGAGCTTAATGGCAAAACCCCGACGCTTGCTAATGGCGTGACGCAGTTAAATGATGGTGTGAGTCAGTATGCCGACGGCGCCGATCAGTTAGCCAGCGGCATCAGTGTTCTTTACGGCAAGACAATCAATCATTCAAACAATGATCTCGTTGCGCTTGCGACCGGCCTTGACTCCTTGAATAGCAACGTGCCGGCATTATCGACTGGGGTAACGCAACTCGATGATGGTGCTTCGCAACTTCAAGACGGCGTGAATGCGCTATATAGTGGCGTGGTTTCCAACGACACCGGCGCGGAAACGCTCAGTTCAGGAATTACCAAGCTCAACGACGGGATCAAAGATCTCAAACTGTATACGTTGAGTGCACGAAACAATAATCCGAATTTGCCAGATGGCATTTCTCAATTGAGTACCAAGATGGACAAACTGCTAGGCGTCGTCCAGAAGCAAAACACGTTGATGAGTTCCGCGTTTATGCAAGTTGATATGGGCTTGAGTCCAAGCACGTTTGGTGTCACCGCTGAACAACTTGGATTACCAGCAGGCTCTAAGGCTTATCCGCTTTATCACTATGAGAAGGCCTCAGGTGCCGCTAAAGCGACTGCAAACACCGATTTGACGGCTCTGGAAACGGCAATCAATGCGACAACCGATGCGACGCAAAAGAAGACTTTGCAAGATGCATTGAGCAAATTCAAGACGTCTTATAATGCGGAAGAAACGGCAGACGCCGCCCAGTATTCAACGGCCAAGGGTTATCTCAGTTATGTGAAGACTTCCCTCACGGATAAAGGCACTGACAGTGACGGGGATCCAACAGGGTTGATTAACGCGATTCAGACTTTCAGCACCAAGCTGAAGACGCTCAACACAGAACTGAACGATCCTGACGCCAGCGGGCACGCGTCATACACGGATGCGGTCAACCAGCTGAGCGATGGTCTTGCACAGCTGAACGATAAGGTGAATGTTGCCAAAACGTCGAGCAATGTGGCGGATCTCAGCTTGGTTCAAGGTATCACCAAGTTGAAGGATGGCGTCAGCCAGCTTAAAGACGGCACCACCCAACTGAACTCGAAGGTTCCTGAGCTTTCTTCAGGGGTCAGCCAGCTCTACAACGGTTCCAAGTCGATCTATAACGGCACCACAGACCCAACCGGTGTCGACCAAAGTAACTATACCTTGACGCAAGCCTTGACGGCGCTGAATCAAGGCGGCAGTCAGCTGAGTGCCAACTCGGCCAAGCTGAAGTCTGGCGCTGCCGAGCTGAATGCCAATGTACCAACTTTGGTCAGTGGCGTTAACCAGCTGAACGAAGGTGGTAAGCAGTTGTACAACGGCACCGCGGATCCAACCGGTGTCTCGCAAGATAACTATACGCTTGCCCAAGCGCTGACGGCGTTGAACGAAGGTGGTACCAAGCTGAGTGCCAATTCTCCTGCTTTGAAGTCTGGGGCAGCAGAATTGAACGCCAGCGTGCCAGCTTTGGTCAGCGGTGTTAGCCAGCTGAACGATGGTGCCAAGCAACTATATAACGGGACTGCAGATCCAACCGGTGTTTCCGAATCGGATTACACCCTTGCTCAGGCGTTGACCGCATTCAATGACGGCGCCAAGCAACTTTACAATGGGACGACAGATCCGACCGGCGTTTCGCAAAACGATTACACGCTCGTCCAAGCATTGACTGCCTTGAACAATGGTGGCAAGCAATTGACAGCCAGCTCACCAGTATTACGAGATGGTTCTGTGCAATTGGTCGCAGCAATTCCAACCTTGAGTTCTGGTGTTGGTCAGCTGTACACAGGTTCCACGCAACTTGCTAATGGTTTAGATGAACTGAACGACAAGGTGCCTGCACTTAGTTCAGGTGTCAACCAGCTATATGTTGGTTCCGGTACCCTTGCTAACGGTCTTGATGAACTGAACGACAAGGTACCTGCACTCAGTTCAGGTGTCAACCAGTTATATGTTGGTTCCGCCACCCTTGCTAACGGTCTTGATGAACTGAACGGCAAAGTGCCTGCACTTAGTTCTGGCGTCAACCAGCTATATGCTGGTTCCGGCACGCTCGCTAATGGGCTGGATCAGTTGAACAGCAAAGTGCCAGCGTTGAGTTCTGGCGTCAGCCAGCTATATGTTGGCTCCGGCACGCTCACCAACGGTTTAGATCAGCTGAACAGCAAGGTGCCAACCTTGAGTTCAGGTGTCAACCAGCTTTATACAGGTTCTGGCACGCTTGCCAACGGGCTTGATCAGCTGAACAGCAAGGTGCCAGCCTTGAGCTCTGGTGTCAACCAACTCTATACAGGTTCTGGCACGCTTGCCAACGGTTTGGATCAGTTGAACAGCCAAGTTCCGACCCTGACGAGCGGTGTCAAGCAGCTCAAAGACGGGACCAGCCAGTTGACGGCTAACAACAAGCAGTTGACTAGCGGCTCCAAGAAACTGTCTGACGGGCTCGCTGATGGCTATCAACAAGTGGCAAGCACGCACTTGACGAAGCTGACGGCCAAGATGTTTGCAGCACCATCGCAGACGGTTCAAAAGAAATACACCTCCGTGAAGAACTACGGCGCGGCCTTGGCACCATACGTGCTGGCGCTGGCGATGTTCATCGCCATCATCATCTTCAACTTCGCTTATCCAATGAAGCGTGAAGACGATGACGACCGGACCTTGATGCAGTTCCTCGGCGGTAAAGTTGCCGTGGGTACGATCGTTGCGTTAGCTGCCGGGTTTGTCGAAGCCACTTTGATCTTAGTTGTTGGCTTGCCAGTTGCCCATATTGTCGGGTTCTACGCGATGACGATGTTGTTTGCCTTGGCGGCGATGTATCTCACCCAGATGCTGACGCTTGCGTTCAACCGGGTCGGGATCTTCATTGCCCTGGGTCTGTTGACCCTGAGTGGTTCCGGCGGGTTGTTCCCAGCCCAAACCATCAGTCCGCTTTATGAAGCAACCCAGAAGTTCCTGCCGATGACTTATGCCATTAATGGTTATCGTGATGCGATTTCCGGCGGGATCGCTGGGGGTACCGTGGTGACAAGCGTGATCGTCTTGCTGGTCATTGCCTTGTTGAGCCTCGTGCTCATGATCCCGGCAACCCGGCTTCAAGGGACCTGGAATCACGATTCTGAGCAGACAAAGTAAGCTGAATGAGGAAGCCTGAACGACGAGTGTTCCCACTCGTCGCTCGGGCTTTTTTGATGACGTAATTATGAGGACAGGATAAGGGTCGATGTGGTACGCTAGAGATAATTAGGAGGATGATGTCATGGCCGAACCTGAATTGTTAGAAGCGTATATCGAAGTCTATTTCCAAGCGTTCAAGTATGTGGGTGAGTTGATCTCAGAGCCCATGAAAGCAGATGGTATTTCGTTTGAGCAATTTCTGATCATGCGTGATCTTGCCGCCGGGCATCAGCTAGGATTGTCAGAAATCGCAAAGAAGCGTGGCGTCACGCGCGCCGCGATCTCTCGGCAGATCAAGACCTTGTTGGACAAAGATACGATCGTCCAAGAGCGTGACGAAGCAGACCGCAGACGCCTTTATCTACGGTTGACGCCCCACGGTGAAGAAGTGACCGCGCGCGTGAACAAAGTCATCTCCAAGCGCTTTAACGACTGGGTCGATGCGCTAGGGGAACACGACGCCATGGAACTGTTGCGGATCATGCGCCGTGTCGGGAACACGATCATCGCCCCGGATAAGGATTAAACGCGTCGATTCCGGGAACTTTTTCACGGAATTATTAAAAACCCGTTGACAAAAGATGAGAAAGAGCTTATCTTATTCACAACAAAACAAATTCGTCCATAAACCGTTGAGATGGAGATCAAGATCGTTGTGCACGCACAGAGAGCGGCCGTTGCTGGGAATGCCGTGGAACGCAGGCGATTAAATGGACCATCGAGGGATACCCCAAACGCTTCGGCCAGTCAGGGTATACGTCAGGCATACGTCAGTTGCCGGGAGGGTGATAGCCCTTCGCTGAGTGGGGGTATTTTCTTTAAGATACCCAATTAAGGTGGCACCGCGGAAATTATCCGTCCTTAAACAGTCGTAACTGTTTATGGGCGGATTTTTTGTATTCTGGATAAAGGTGGTACTAATTATGAACAAACGATGGCGACTCCTAATTAATTGCTGATCTCGAAAACGACAATTCCTGAGGAGGAAATACTCATGTTAAACGAAACAATCAACCACTTAGTCCAACATAACGATCTGTCTTTTGACGAAACCAAGGCAGCACACAACGAACTCTTGCACGGCGAAGTCGATCCAAGCTTGATCGCCAGCTACCTGACCGCGATGGCAGAAAAAGGCGCCACCGCCACCGAAATTGCCGGTGCCGCTGACTCGATGCGGGCCAACGCCACGAAGTTTGATCCCGAAGAGCCAGTGCTGGAAGTCGTTGGTACCGGTGGTGACCACGCCAACACCTTCAACATTTCCACGACCTCGATGTTTGTCATTGCCGCAGCCGGCGCACCGATCGCCAAACATGGCAACCGGGCCGCTTCTTCCAAGTCCGGCGCCGCCGATGTGTTGGAAGCCCTCGGCTACAACATCAACGCGTCGGTCGCCGCTTCAGAACAACTGTTGCACAAATACAACGCCTGCTTCTTGTTCGCACAAAAGTATCACGCCGCAATGCGCTTCGTCGGCCCGACCCGCAAGTTGCTTGGCTTCCCGACCATCTTCAATCTGATCGGCCCGCTGGCCAATCCGGCCAAGCCAACATATCAGCTTCTCGGCGTTTACCGTGAAGACTTGATGCAACCGATGGCCGACGCCTTGATCCAACTGGGCGTCAAGCGCGGCATGGTCGTTCACGGCCAAGACGGACTCGATGAAGTCACCGTCACCGGCAAGACCGATGCCTTGGTCATCACCGACGGCCAGATCACCGCCCGCAAGATCGATCCTGCAGATTACGGCATCACCTATGCCGACAAAGACGAGCTGGTCGGTGGGACTCCGGCTGAAAACGCCCAGATCACCCGCGACATTTTGAACGGCGTCGCCGGCCCGAAAGCCGACGCCGTCTTGCTCAACGCAGGGGTGGCGTTGTTTATCGCCGCTAAGGCTGACACCATCACGGCCGGTGTTGAATTAGCCCGGCAAACCATTGCCAGCGGCAAGGCCGCCAAGCTCCTCAACGACCTGATCGCAGCTTCTACCGTTGAGGTGAGTGCATGATTTTAGACAAGCTCACACAAGCGACCGCCAAGCGTCTGGTGCGCGAAAAAGCGCAGAAGTCCTTGGCAGTCGTCAAGGCAGAAGCCGTGGCCAATACGGTGAGCAAGCCCAGCTTCATCGATGCGCTCGACGATCACTTTGGCATCATCGCTGAAGTCAAAAAAGCATCGCCTTCTAAAGGCCTGATCGCAAAAGATTTTCCATATGAGGCCATCGCGGCGGATTATACTGCTGCCGGCGTCGACGCGATCAGTGTATTGACCGAGCCGGATTATTTTCAAGGCGACCTGAAGTATTTACAGGCGATCGCAGCCGAATCCAGCAAGCCGGTGTTGCGCAAAGACTTTGTGATCGACGAATACATGCTGTATCAGGCCAAGGCGGCCGGCGCCAGCATCGTGTTGTTGATCGTCGCGATCTTGACCGATCAGCAGCTTCGTGACTATTATCGTCTGGCGACAGCACTGGGGTTAGATGCCTTGGTGGAATGTCACGACGAAGAAGAGATTCAGCGCGCATTGGCCATCAAGCCGCGCTTGATCGGTATCAATAACCGCAACCTCAAAGACTTTACCGTCGACATCGGCACCAGCGAGCGCCTGCGCAAGCAAATTCCAGCAGACATCAAGGTCTTGGCGGAATCTGGGATCACCCAGGCCGGGCAACTGGCCGAGTTACAAGCTGCCGGCATCAACGGCGTGCTGATCGGCGAAACCTTCATGCGCGCAGCTGATCGCCAGGCAATCATTCAAGAATATAAGGCGGTGGTTCAATGACTCAGGTCAAAGTGTGTGGCGCAACCAGCCTTCAAGATATCGCCATCATCAATCGCGAACATCCGGATTATGCCGGCTTCGTTTTGGCAGCTGGGCGTCATCACGTTGACGATGAGCAATTGACCAAGATGGTCGCAAAACTCGACCCAACGATCTGCAAAGTTGCAGTCGTGGTCGAACCCGATATCCGCCATCTCATCCGGCTTCATCAAGCGGAACTGATCGATGTGGTCCAGTTGCATCGCGTCAGTCCCAAGAAAACGATCGTCGCCTTGCAACAGGCAGGGTTGATGGTGATTGCGCGTGTCGATCCAACGGCTCCCAAAACAGTCGCCGATATCGCCTTGCTCGATGCCGGCGACGGGTCAGGGAACACATTACCCTGGACGCAGCTCCCACCGGTCGAACAACCCTTGATGTTGGCAGGGGGCCTCGACGGCGCTAATGTTCAACAAGCGATCGCTGCCGTGCATCCGCAAATCGTTGATGCTTCCAGCCGCTTAGAAACCGATCATCATAAAGACGCCGCGAAGGTTCATGCATTCGTCTCCGCGGTCCGCAATCTGAAAGAGGAGATTTAAATTATGGAAGACAAAACTGATAATCGCTATGGTGAATACGGGGGCCAATACGTTCCCGAAACCTTGATGGCATCGTTGGACAAGCTCACGGCTTGCTTCAATGAAGCTAAGAACGATCCCAAATTTTACGAAGAGTTCCATCGCTTGTTGAACGACTACGCCAACCGTCCGTCTTTGTTGTATTATGCCAAGCGAATGACTGAAGATCTTGGCGGCGCGAAGATTTATCTTAAGCGTGAAGACCTCAACCACACTGGGGCCCACAAGATCAACAACGTGATCGGCCAAGTCCTCTTGGCACGGCGCCTGGGCAAGACGCGTCTGATCGCTGAAACTGGTGCCGGCCAACACGGTGTGGCGACCGCAACGATCGCCGCCTTGTTTGGGATGAAATGCGAAGTGTTCATGGGCAAAGAAGACACCGAGCGCCAGAAGCTGAATGTTTACCGGATGGAGCTGTTGGGCACCAAGGTCAATCCCGTCACCAGCGGCCAAGGCCTGCTCAAAGACGCGGTCAACGCGGCCTTGCAAGACTGGGCAGCGCATCCAGACGACACGTTTTACGTGATCGGTTCCGCCATGGGCCCAGCCCCATATCCGGCCATGGTCCACGAATTCCAGTCTGTGATCTCCAAAGAAGCCAAGCAACAGATCCTTGATGTCGAAGGCAAGCTGCCAGACGCTGTGGTGGCCTGTGTCGGTGGGGGCTCCAATGCGATCGGGTCGTTTGCTGAATTCATCGATGATCCTGAAGTGGCATTGTATGGTGTCGAAGCCGCCGGTGAAGGCGTTCATTCCGGCCACACTGCGGCAACGCTGGAAACCGGCACGCCAGGGATCTTCCACGGCATGAAGTCGATCTTCATGCAAAACACTGAAGGCCAAATCGCTAAGGTCTATTCGATTTCCGCCGGCCTCGATTATCCCGGCGTCGGTCCTGAACACGCAGCGCTTGATGCCTCCGGGCGCGCCCATTACGTTGGCATCACCGATGACGAATCGGTCGACGCCTTCGAATACATTGCGAAGATGGAAGGCATCATCGCGGCGGTTGAGTCTTGCCACGCGGTCGCTTATGTCCAGAAGTTAGCACCGACGATGCGCAAAGATCAAACCATTATCTGCACGCTGTCTGGCCGTGGGGATAAAGATGTTGCACAGATCGCTGCTTATCGGGGGGTAAATGTTCATGAGTAAGTTAAGAGATGTTTTTCAAAACCACAAGGCGTTCATTCCGTTCGTGACTGCCGGCGATCCGACAGCTGATCAAACCGTTGATGAAGTCGTTGCGCTGGCCGCAAACGGGGCTGACATTGTCGAGCTCGGGGTGCCATTTTCCGATCCGATTGCTGACGGTCCTGTCATCCAGGCGGCCGGCTTGCGGGCGTTTGCCGGGGGCGTCACCGTCGATGGCGTCTTCGACATCGTGCGACGCGTGCGCGAACATACCCAAGTCCCGTTAGTGTTCTTGACCTACGCTAACATCCCGTTCAAATACGGCTACGACGCTTTTTGTGCCCGCTGTGAAGAGCTCGGCGTTTACGGCTTGGTCATTCCAGATCTGCCGGAAGAAGAAGCCGATGAGATCTTGCCGTTTGCACAAAAGCATGGCGTTGATTTGATCCCGTTGGTCAGCCCGACCAGCGGCCCGCGCTTGAAGAAGCTTGTGCGTTACGCTACCGGCTTCATCTACATCGTCTCCGCCTTGGGCGTCACAGGCCAACGCGAAGGTTTTGCGCAAAACCTCGACGATCTGATCGCCGACTTGCGTAAAGTAACCGACGCGCCGCTGTGTATCGGCTTCGGGGTGCATACGCCGGAGCAAGCCCAAGAGTTGGCAGGTGTTGCTGACGGTGTGATCGTGGGCTCCGCGATCGTGCAACTTGCTGCCGATAGTGACGATGCGCCTGCTGCTGTGGGTGAATATACCAAAGCGATGGTCGCCGCTGTCGCCAAGGCCTAAGATCGATTCAATTAAAGACTCGCAACAAAACCAAATTCAGGTTTTGCTACGAGTCTTTTTTTGCCTTAAAATCACTACACAAAAAGTGGAAGACGTGAATACTGGTTGGGTCGCTGTGCTTTTCAAGCGCCTCAAAAGAATGCCGAAACCATGCGCATTGCAAAAGAAAACGTGTGTTATTTTTTAGGATAATATATCTTAATCCTTGGACAAGGATATTCCTACGAAGCGTGTTATAATTACAATGTAAGCGGAAACAAAGGAGGCGACGCGGTTGGCTGATGAAGAAGCGATCTCACCGTGGCTCTATCTGTTTGGACGCGGTGAAGATTATCAGAGTTATCGACGTTTTGGGGCCCATAAGGTAGCCCCAGGCGTCTGGGAATTTACAGTATGGGCACCAAACGCGCAGGCGGTCGCAGTGGTTGGCGATTTCTCAGATTGGCAACCGGTGGCACTGACGCCCATCGGGGACACCGGTTGTTGGCAAGGCCAGCACGCAGGCGAAAAAGGCCAGCTGTACAAATTGCACCTGACAACCGCAAGCGGGGAGGTGATCGAAAAAATCGACCCGTATGGTTTTTACTTTGAACCTAAGCCTGGCACGGCAGCCCGTTTGTGGGACTTGCCAGCCCACGCCTGGCAAGACAAGCGTTGGTTGACTCATCGGCAACTGTCGCCGGTATATGCGCAGCCACTCAATATTTATGAGGTGCATCTTGGCTCGTTCATGCGCCACGATGATGATACTTATCTCACCTATCGCGAACTGAGCGCCAACTTGATCCCTTATGTGAAGAAGATGGGATATACCCACATCGAGTTGATGCCGCTGATGGAACACTTGTTGGATGCCAGCTGGGGTTATCAGCTGATGGGCTATTTTGCCGCGACCAGCCGGTTTGGCACGCCAGATGATTTCATGGCGTTTGTCGATACCGCCCATCGTGCCGGCATCGGGGTAATCATGGACTGGGTGCCGGGGCATTTCATCCGCAACACCGATACGTTGGCGATGTTTGACGGCACCCCGACGTTCGAATATCAAGATCCCCATCGTGCCGATAATGTCCGCTGGGGGACGTGGAATTTCGATTTAGGTAAGACCCAAGTCCAGAGCTTCTTGATTTCGAGTGCCATGTTTTGGCTCGATCAGTTCCACCTCGATGGGTTGCGCGTCGACGCGGTGTCCAACATGTTGTATATGGATTATGATGCCGGCAAAGAAAACGATCGCAATCGCGACGGCGGCCGGGAAAACTTGGAAGGCTTGGCATTTTTGAAGAAGTTAAACACTCAAGTCTTCGCCGCACATCCAGACGTGTTGATGATTGCCGAAGAGTCGTCTGCCTATCCGCAGGTGTCAGCCCCGATCGATGCCGGCGGGCTGGGGTTCAACTACAAGTGGAACATGGGCTGGATGAACGACACGTTGCGCTATTTTGCCATGGATCCCTATGCCAGGCGCGACCATTTACACCTGCTGACGTTTTCTTGGGTCTATGCGTATGATGAGCAATTCATCCTACCTTTTTCCCATGATGAAGTCGTCCACGGCAAAAAGTCCTTGATGCACAAGATGCCGGGAGATCGCTACAACCAGTTCGCTAACTTGCGGGTGATGTTTGTCTGGTTGATGACCCATCCCGGCAAGAAGCTCTTGTTCATGGGTGGCGAGTGGGGCCAGTTTCTGGAGTGGCGGGACTGGAGTCAGCTCGAGTGGGTCGATCTTGATGACCCGATGAACCGCGCGATGCAAAACTTTACGCAGACGCTGAACCGGTTGTATACGAAGCGCTCAAGTCTGTGGGTGAACGACCATCAAGCAGCAGGAATGACAGTGACGATCGGCGACGGTCCTGAACAGCTGAGTTATATCCGTTGGGGCCAGTCTGCACGGGACTTCACCGTGGTGGTTTTGAACTTGATGCCGCTTGAACGCCAACACTTTTTGGTACCGGTGCCACAGGCCGGCACCTACCAAATCGTGTTGAACACAGAAAGCGTCCACTTCGGTGGCACCTGGCGACGACTACAAAAAACGCTTCACACGACCGGTACCCCGCAAGGCGGCCAACCAGACAGTGTCGAAGTCGTTTTGCCGGCAATGGGGGCATTATTGATCGCACCGCAGATCCTTGAGACGGGGCCAGAATTGACGTTGTGAACGTGGCTTATTAATAGGAGGAAAGGCAAATGAGCACTGAGATGTTAGGCATGATTCTAGCCGGTGGTCAAGGCACCCGGTTAGGCAAGTTGACCAAAAACACAGCGAAGCCTTCCGTTCCCTTCGGTGGGCGGTATCGAATTATCGATTTTACCCTCAGCAATCTCAGCAATTCCGGTGTCAATACCGTTGGCGTCATCACCCAATATCAACCCCTAGAGCTCAACCGCCACGTGCAAAACGGCGCCAGCTGGGGCCTCAACGAGCGTGGTGCCGGGGTGACGATCTTACAGCCTTACGCATCGAGCGAAGGCGAAAAGTTTTTTGAAGGCACGGCGCATGCGATCTATCAAAACATGGCGTACATCGACTCGTATAACCCGCAGTACGTGTTGATCCTTTCCGGGGACCACATCTACAAGATGGATTACGAGCGGATGCTGGCGTTTCATAAAGCCAAAAAAGCGACGCTGACGGTGGCGGTCATGCCGGTATCGCTGGAAGAAGCGACGCGCTTTGGGATCATGAACACCGACGACACCGACCGTATCATTGCCTTTGAAGAAAAGCCGGAAAAGCCAAAATCTGACCTGGCTTCGATGGGGATCTACATCTTCGATTGGGCGCCGCTGCGCAAATATCTGTCGGATTCTTATGCGACCGACGGCAAGATGGAAGACTTTGGTAAAGACGTGATCCCGGCGTATCTTGCACACAACGAGCCGACGTTTGCCTATGCGTTTCACGGGTATTGGAAAGACGTCGGGACGATCCAGTCGTTGTGGGAGGCGAACATGGAGTTCTTGTCGCCTAACAATCCGCTGAACATCACCAATCGTAACTGGCGGATCTATTCACAAACCGAAGCGTTGCCACCGATGTTCTTCACCAAGACCGCCAAAGTCCACCGCGCCATGGTCACCGACGGCTCATACGTCGCAGGCGAAGTTGAGCACAGCATCTTGAGTCAAAACGTCAAGGTCGGAGAAGGCAGCGTCATTAAAGACTCGATGATCATGCCAAACGCGGTGATCGGGAAGAACGTCACGATCGATCATGCCATCGTCGGTGAAGACGCGGTGGTTGGCGACGGTGGCGAAGTGATCGGATCGAGCTCGGAAATCGCTGTGATCGGATACGGAGAAGTCGTAGGAAGGAAGGAAAAAGCATGAGACAAGGAGAAATGGCCGCCGTCATCGATCTGAACGAAGACGTGCATACCTTATTACCGTTGACTGAGCACCGTCCGATCGGCACGCTGCCTTTTGCCGGTCGCTACCGTTTGCTAGATTTCCCACTGTCAGCAATCACCGCTGCGGATATTCACAGTGTGGGCTTGTTCATGCCGGAGTCTGAACGCAGCGTGCAAGATCATATCCGTTCTGGGGCGGCGTGGAATCTCGACTTGATCCAAGGCGGCGTGTTCTTGTTTCCATACGTCGCCACGCGTGATTACAACGACGAACAGTTGCGTGCGCGTTATTATGAGAACTACACCCAGTTCCTGCGCGGCTCAGGTTCTAAGTACACGGTGGTGATGGGTGCCAAAAACGTCGCTAACGTCAACCTTAACGCGATTTTGAACTACCACAAAGCCGGCGACGCGCGGGTGACGACCGTGTACAAGAAATTGCCGGTGGCGCGTATCCGGCCGACTGATTGGACGCTGAGCTTGTCCGAACAAGGCGCGGCAAGCTCCGTGATTCAGGCCCAAGAACGCCACGATGACGACTCCAGCGCCGAGATCCCAAGCTTCATGGATATTTATCTGCTGGCGACCAGCGACCTGATCGATTTGCTCGACGAAGCGGCCTCCAGCCGCACGTTCCGGCGCCTGCCAGAGTTGTTACGGGATTATGTGTTGGCCAACAACGCCAACGCCTTCGAATACACCGGGTATCTTGCTCGGATCGATGCCATCCAGCGCTATTACGACGCCAACATGGAGATGCTTAACGACGTCAACTTCCAGTCGTTGTTGTTGTCCAACGTGCCGATCTTGACCAAGAGCAAAAACGAAGTGCCGAGTTTCTTCGCCAAAGACGCGGTAGTTTTGAACTCGCTGCTTGGCACCGGCACCTATATCGAAGGCCGGGTCGAAGATTCCGTGGTCTTCCGCAACGTCGTCGTCCACCACGATGCGGTGGTGCAACACGCAGTCATCATGCAAGGTGCCAAGATCTCGACCGGGTCAACGGTGCGGTATGCGATCTTGGATAAAGGTGTCGTGATCGGTCCGAATCTGTCGGTCATTGGCAAGCCCGATGCGCCGATCGTGTTGCGCAAGAACCAGACGATTTTCCGGGAGAGTGAATTGGAGGCGAATGTGAATGCTTAAGGTTCTCTTCGCCGCGGCGGAAGGGGCGCCATTTTACAAGACTGGCGGTCTCGGTGACGTGGCTTATGCGCTGCCACAGGCGTTGCAGCGCGCAGGGGTAGACATCCGGGTGGTGTTGCCGTATTATCCCCGGCAGTTCCCGCAGCGCTACAAAGACCAACTGCGTCCGCTGGCGCGCTTCACGCTGGCGTTTGGTCAGCAGAGCTCGCAATATGTTGGGGTGCTCACGATGAAGCTTGGGGCAGTGACGTATTACTTCATCGATAACGAAGCCTTTTTTGCCCGGGATCAGTTGTACGGTGAGTGGGATGACGGTGGACGCTTCGGTTTCTTTTCGATGGCGCTGATCGAAATGCTGCAGGTGATCGATTTCATTCCCGATGTGATCCACGTCAACGACTGGCACACCGCCTTTGTGCCGGTGCTTTTGAAAGATAAGTACCAGTGGATCGAGGCCTATGCCGACATCCACACGCAGTTAACGATCCACAACCTGCAGTTTCAAGGCTGGTTCCCGCCATCAGTGTTGGCCGATGTCTTCGGCATCGGCCGCCAGTTCGCCAATGACGACGGTTTCATGCAAGACGGTCAGGTGAACTATCTCAAAGGCGGTATCAACTTTGCGGATCTGATCACAACCGTCAGTCCGAGTTATGCCGGTGAGATCCAGACGCCGGCGTTTGGCGAACACCTCGATGGCACGCTGCGGAAACAAAGCTGGAAGTTGCGAGGGATCCTGAACGGCATCGACACCAAGCTTTACGATCCACAAACCGACACCCACCTGTATGCCAACTACAGCGCAAGCGACTTGGCGGGCAAGGCCCAAGACAAGCGTGCGCTACAAGAAGAATTTGGCCTGCCGCAAAGCGACGTCCCGCTCTTCGGGGTCGTTTCTCGGCTGACCCGGCAAAAAGGTATGGACCTGTTGATCGAAGCCCTCGATCAACTCCTGCCGAGCGCGTCTTGCCAGGTTGTGATCTTGGGGACAGGTGACACGGATCTGGAGCGCCACTTCACCGAGTTGCACAACCGCTATGCTGGCAAGGTCGGCACCATCATCGGCTTTGACACCGCACTTGCCCAGCGGATCTATGGCGGCGTCGATTTCTTCGTGATGCCATCTGCATTTGAACCCAGCGGCTTAGCGCAGATGATGGCGATGCGTTATGGTGCCTTGCCGGTCGTCCACGAAACCGGCGGCCTCCGTGATTCCGTTATCGCCTATGATGAAACCGACGGCAGCGGCGATGGCTTCTCGTTTTGGGAATTTAACGCAGGTGTGTTGGCGGAAACCATGGCGCGCGCAGCAAAAGTGTATACCAGCGAACCTGAGGTGTACCAACAGCTGCAACAAAACGCCATGAGCAAAGATTTTGATTGGGTCCATGCTGCAACGACGTATCTTTCTGGCTATCAGTCGCTGCTCGGTTGATGTCAGAAAGGATAGGCGGCCAAGTGCCGCCTTTTTTGAAAGGAGCAAAGGGGTATGGCATTAACCAAGAAGCGTTTCATTGCAGATTATCAAGAAGAGGCGATGCACATTTTCGCTAATTCTTTAGAGCACCTCTCACTTCTGCAGCAATATCAGGCGCTGGCCTTCTTGGTCAAAGGCTATTATGCCACCGATTGGGCAAAAACCAGAGCGGATTACGACCACCACCAGCAAAAACAGGTCTATTACTTCTCCATCGAATTCATGCCGGGGCGCTTGTTGGCGTCGAACCTGTTAAATCTGGGCGTCAAAGAAACTGTCGAAGCCGGGCTGGAAGAACTTGGCATCGACACGACTGCTTTATACGCGGCAGAAGGCGATCCAGGCCTTGGTAACGGGGGCCTAGGCCGGCTGGCCAGTGCATTTTTGGATGCGATGGCAGCCGTCGGTATGGCCGGCAACGGCAACGGGATCCGGTACCAGTACGGCCTGTTTCAGCAACGGTTTGTCGACGGCTATCAAGTCGAATTACCAGACGACTGGTTGCGTGATCCGTATGTCTGGGAGACGCGTAAGGAAGACCGGGCGGTGATCGTGCGTTTCGGCGGTAGCGTCGCGCTGGTGCCGGGAGACGGCGGGCGCCTCGAAGCCGAGTATTATAATACTGACGAGGTACTGGCGGTGCCATACGATACCGCGATGGTCGGCTACCGCAACCATGTCGTCAACACCATGCGGTTGTGGAGTGCAGAACCGGTGCCCGGACACGTGCACAGCTTGGAAGAAAAGGCGCGCGTCAATGCGATCACCCAGATCTTGTATCCCGATGACTCCGACACTGCCGGCCGCGAGTTACGGCTGCGCCAAGAATATTTCTTCACCTCCGCTGGCATTCAAAGCATCATCACGCATTACCGCCGGTTCCACCAAGACCTCCATCTCTTGCCACAGTTTGTCAGCATCCATATCAACGACACCCATCCCGCGATGGCGGTGTTGGAATTGATGCGCGTTTTGTTAGATGATGGGCATCTGCCTTGGGACGAAGCCTGGCGTATCACGGTGGCGACGTTGAGCTACACCAACCACACGCTGATGACCGAAGCGCTTGAAACCTGGCCCGAGGAGATGTTTGCCCGCCTGTTGCCGCGCTTGGCCCAGCTGGCCCAAGAAGTCGACCGCCGGTTCCGCCAGCAATACACCCGACTGTTTGGAGAGACCTTGGTGTCGCGGTGTGCCCCTTTGGCCAATGGGTATCTGCGCATGGCGTATCTGGCCACTATCGGTAGCCATGCGGTCAACGGCGTCGCCAAGATTCATTCCAACCTTTTGAAACAAAGTGTGCTCAGGGATCTTTACACGATCTTCCCAGAGCGCTTCAACAACAAGACCAATGGCATCACGCCCAGACGCTGGGTGCAGATCGCCAACCCCGACCTCAGCCAGCTACTCGATGCCACTATCGGGACGGCTTGGCGGCGCGATCCCAGAGAACTCGTGCCGCTGTTGGCCCAAAGCAACGATCACGATTTTTTAAAGGCTTTGAACGCCGCGAAGTTTGCCAATAAGCAGCGCCTGGCGACGGTGATTTCTGCTCATCTCGGCTTTGAAGTTGATCCTCACGCGATCTTTGACGTTCAGATCAAGCGCCTGCATGCCTACAAGCGCCAGTTGCTTCACGTGTTTGGAATCTTGGAAGCCTATCTTGCCATCAAAAAAGGCGAGTCCCGGCCACCACGGGTGCACATCTTTGGAGCCAAGGCCGCACCAAGTTACCGGTATGCCAAGGCCGTCATCCGTTTGATCAACGCGGTCGCAGACATGGTCAATCATGATCCCGATTGTGCCGGCAAGTTGGCGGTGGCATTTATTCCTAACTACGGGGTCACGTTGGCCGAGCAGATCATTCCGGCGGCGGATATCTCGGAGCAGATCTCCTTGGCAGGAACTGAGGCGTCGGGAACCAGTAACATGAAGCTGATGGCCAACGGCGCGCTGACGTTGGCGACCCTTGATGGTGCCAACATTGAGATTCGTGAAGCGGCTGGTAGCGACGCGATGGTGACGTTTGGCTTGACGGCCGACAAGGTCGCCGCCCTCAAAGCCTCCAACGAGTACTCGGCCCGTGCGGTATACGAGGCAGATCCGACGCTTCATCGCATCGTTGACATGCTGACAGACGGGACGATTCCCGGCATCACCACCGAAGGCCGCGAGATTCAAGATGAGTTGTTGATCTATAACGATACTTATCTGGTTTTGGCCGACTTTGCCAGCTACCTCGCTGCCAGCCGCCAACTCGATGCGCTTTGGCAGACACCGTTAGCCTGGGGACAAGCGGCGTTGAAAAATATTGCGGCTTCCGGTCAATTTTCTGCTGACTTCACGGTTCAGCGCTATGGTCGCCAGATCTGGGATGTGTTGCCTAACACGCCGGTGTAAAAGCGCGCAGTTGTCGCTGTCAACTCAGGACGGATGGTGATTGGATGGAATTTGATTCATTTATCGACCGCACCCCGTTTGGTGCGGTCGTTGTCGGGACTCAAGTGACCTGGCGGTTGCGCGCACCGGAAGCCAAGGTGGCGACCTTGTTGGTGTCGCAGGCAGATGGGGGGATGCAGGCCGTTGTCATGCAACGTCGTGGTGGTAATTGGGTCGCTACGCTGACGCCTGATGCCCAAGGGTTGTGGTATTACGCCTTTCGCGTTGAAACTGCTAACGGTCAGGTGACCTACGGCGCGGTGGCCGGCGGTTTTGGCGGCAGCGGCCAGAGCTATCACGATCCAGATGCGGCGCCTTGGTATCAACTGACTGTGGTCAAGCGCCTGGAAAAAGTCCCGGCGTGGTATCGGGATGCGCGGATCTATCACATTTTTGTCGATCGCTTCAACAACGGGAACCCAGATGGGCACGTCAACGCGCCCAAACCCAACAGCTTTTTATACGGTCAGCTGACAGACAGTCCTTATTACATCAAAGACGCCACCGGCGAGATCGTCCGCTGGGATTTTTATGGCGGCAATCTTGCTGGTATTACAGCCAAGTTAGATTGGCTACAGGCGCAAGGCTTCACGGCAATTTATCTCAGCCCAATCTTTGAGGCGCGTAGCAACCACCGTTATGACACGGCAGATTATTTGAAGATCGATCCGATGTTGGGTGATCTTGCCGATTTCAAAGCGCTGGTGGCGGAACTGCACGCCCGCAAGATGCGTCTGATCCTCGACGGCGTCTTCAACCACGTCGGCCAAGACTCGCGGTATTTCAACGCGTTTGGCCACTATCCCGAGATCGGTGCGGCGCAATCGCAACAAAGCGACTATGCGCCGTGGTTTACGTTCACGCATTGGCCGGACGATTACGCCAGCTGGTGGGGCGTACGGGATCTGCCGGCGATCCGCAAAGACAGCCAGGCTTTTCATCAATTCATTGCCGGCGGGCCGGATTCTGTGATCGGGTATTGGACAGGCCTTGGCGTTGATGGCTGGCGGCTCGACGTCGTTGATGAACTGGCGATGGACTTTCTGATCCAGATTCGCCACTTGCTTGATACGTTTCCAGACCGGGTTTTGATTGGCGAAGTCTGGGAGGATGCCTCTCATAAGGTTGCGTATGGTCGTCGTCGGCCATATCTAGAAGGCGAAGCCTTGCATGCGGTCATGAACTATCCGCAACGCCAATTGATGCTGGATTATGTGTTGGGCAAGCTTCCACCGGCAAGTTTGGGTCGTCAGTTGTTGACCTTGCAAGAGAATTATCCGCCTGATGTCTTTGCCTATAACTTCACCAGCCTGTCGACGCACGACACGCCACGGATCCTGACGGAGGTGCATGAAGACGAAAAACAGCTGGCGTTGTTATTGACGTTGGCGGCGGTGTTGCCAGGTAACTGGGTGCAGTTTTATGGCGACGAGGCCGGGTTGACCGGCGGCAAAGATCCAGACAACCGTAAGTACTATCCTTGGCAAGCACCCAATTCACGGGTCCAGGCGCTTTATGAACGCGCCGCCGCGTTACGACAACTGCCGGCATTGCAAGGCGACGCGTCGTTTGCCCCGTTTTGGGATGGTGACGTCTTTGGGGTCTTGCGGATCCAAGGCGCCACTGGGCTCGTGTGTTATTGCAACGCCGGTGATCGGACTGTGTCGTTTACCCCCAGCGGCGCCAACCTCAACTACATTCCGCAAGCTTGGCGCTCGCTGTTGGCGCCGGTCACACTCGATCCACATACGAGTCAGATTCAAACCTTGGATTAATGAGATTGATTACCGTCGTGTTTACACGGCGGTTTTTTCGTGTTGCAATTGCAACATATCTGGTTATACTGGAGTACATGGAGGTGAGCGTATGCAAGAACCATTACGGGCGATTGGGGTCGTAGCCAGAGCACTAGACAGTATTGCCAACATTGAGTTTCAAGCTGTTACGCTCACCCGTGGCCAATACTTATACTTGGTGCGGATCACCGAAGCACCGGGAATCATCCAAGAGCAGCTTGTAAATCAGTTGAAAGTTGATCGTGCCACAGTGGCGCGCAGTGTGATGAAGCTCCAGCGTCAGGGGTTGATTACCAAGCGGCCGGACCCGGCCAACGCCAAGCGTCAGCAACTGTTTCCGACACCTGCGGGGCTGAAAGCCTATGCGCTCATCCGCCGCGAGAATGATTATTCTCAACAGCGGGCGCTGGCTGGCATGAGCGAAGCAGACGTGGCAACGTTGACGCGGTTATTAAACCAGATGTGTGCCAATATCGATGAAGATTGGCAATTCGTCAAAAGCGGTGGCAAACGCGACTATTAAAAGCTTAAAAGGAGTATTTATGGTAGTAACAAATCAGATCAAACAGGTGACAGACTCGGATGTGGCAACGCTTGTGAAACTGGCGAGGACGACGTTTGCTGACACGTTCGACGCCAACACGGCCCCTAATGACATGGCGACATTTTTGGCGACGGCATATTCGCCAGAACAACTGCTTGCTGAACTGCACACACCAGGGACGACGTTTTGGTTCATTGAAGCTGCAGGGCAGGCCGTCGGGTATCTCAAACTCAATGTCGATGCGGCGCTGACCCCAGATGTCCAGGCGGGTAATGCTCTGGAACTTGAGCGGATCTATATCTTGCCTGAGTTCAAGCACCATGGGTTTGGCAGTCAACTGTTCACGTTCGCGTGGAATTATGCCAAGCAAGCTCACAAAACGACGATCGCGCTGGGGGTGTGGGAACACAACGAACCGGCCAAGGCCTTTTACGCCACCAGGGGCTTTCATCGCGTTGGCGAGCACGTTTTCCAGGTTGGTACCGACCCGCAGCGGGATTGGTTGATGGAATGCGCGGTAGATTAGCCTTTTCCCGTTTACAAACGGTGCTAAGTTGGGTATCATGGTTAGGTATGTAATACGAAAAGACTATGTCGGAGGTACAGCATGGCTGCAAAATGGGAAAAGCAAGGCACCAACGAAGGTGCATTGACTTTTGAAATCGCACAAGATCAAATTAAAGTAGGGTTGGACCAAGCGTTCAACCGTGTAAAGAAGACGCTGAACGTTCCTGGTTTCCGTAAGGGTCACGTGTCCCGTACGGTGTTCAACCGGATGTACGGCGAAGCGGCATTGTATGAAGATGCGTTGAACATCCTCTTGCCAGACGCTTATGAAGCTGCGGTTAACGAAGCTGGTATCGAACCAGTTGACCAACCAAAGATCGACGTTGACAAGATGGACGAAGGCGAACCTTGGGTCATCAAGGCGACCGTTACCGTTAAGCCAGAAGTGACCTTAGGGGACTACACCGGCTTGACCGTTGACAAGCAAGATCGCACGGTTACCGAAGCTGACGTTGAAGAAGAATTACAAAAGCGTCGCGAAGGCCAAGCTGAACTCGTGCTCAAAGAAGACGGCGCCGCAGAATCTGGCGACACCGTGACGATCGACTATGCCGGTACCGTTGACGGCAAAGCCTTCGATGGCGGTTCTGCGAAGAACTACAGCCTCGAACTCGGTTCAGGTTCCTTCATTCCTGGCTTTGAAGACCAATTGGTTGGCCACAAGGCTGGCGAAGAAGTTACGGTTAAGGTAACCTTCCCAGAAGACTACCAAGCAGAAGACCTCCAAGGTAAAGACGCCGAATTCAAGACGACCATCCATGAAGTCAAGACCAAGGAATTGCCTGACTTAGATGATGATTTTGCCAAGGACCTCGACGAAGACGTTGATACCCTCGACGAATTGAAGGCCAAGATCAAGGAAGAACTCGAATCCAAGAAGGCTGAAGCTGCTGACAACGCCCTGGAAGAACAGGCCATTGGCAAAGCGGTTGAAAACGCGACGATCGAAGAAATTCCGCAAGCCATGATCGATTCCGAAGTCCAAAACCAGATGGATCAATTCCTTGGCAACATGCAACGCCAAGGCATCAACCCAGACATGTACTATCAATTGACTGGCACCAAGGAAGACGACTTGAAGAAGCAGTTTGCAGCTGATGCTGAAACCCGCGTCAAGACCAACTTGGTACTCGAGGCTATCGTTGCGGCTGAAAAGATCGTGCCTTCCGAAAAGGAAATCGAAGCTGAAGTTAAGGACTTGGCTGGCGAATACAACATGGAAGAAAAGGCTGTTCGTCAGGCCCTTTCCGATGACATGTTGAAGCATGATATCGGTGTTAAGAAGGCCATCCGGGTCATCACCGAATCCGCTCAAGAAGCATAAGCACTACCTGAAAGATCGGCCTCATGGTCGGTCTTTTATTTTTGATGTTTAAAATAGCGCTTTCATCGATGCGAATAGGTGTGTTACCATCCAAGTGGTACCTGTTGCCGGTGGCAAACTGCAGGCAACAATTCTAGGTGAGATTCGCGTCAACATAATGGGGGATCAATATGGCAGAAAATTTAGTGGCAATTGCAGTTGGTCAACAGACAATTAAATTTGCAAAGTGGGATGGCAAGACGTTAAGTCAAGTGGTCGAGCGATCGACGCCAGACACGCTGGTTGCGCTTAAGGAGACCTTGGTTGCCGGCTTCACCGCGGTTCGTCAGCACGCGACGATCGACGGGGTCACGATCAGTGTCGCCGGCGACGGCACGGTTGAAGGATTGCGGTATCTTGATATCCGGGCAGAGCTGGAATCACTGTTCACGCTTCCCGTCGTGATCGAAACTCGCGCTAATTGTATCGCTTTGGCCGAGATGGCGGCAGGCGTTGGCGTTGGCAAACAGGCTGTGGTCGTCATTGCAGCAGATGAGGACCTCGACTGCGCCGTCGTTCTTGGCGGTAAGATCTGGCATGGTGCTCATGACCTTGGTGGTCGATTGGGTTACATGTTGATGAAACCACAAGCGACGCTAGCCACGATCGCGGCGCCTGCTCGCATTGCGGAACGCTACGCGGCGGCCACTGGGGAACAGTTGTCAGGCGAGACCGTTCTTGCCCGCGCCTCACAACGCGACACATTAGCAATCCGTCTCGTCGCTGAGGCGGAAGCGGCGTTGGGTAAGGTGATTTTCAACCTCCAATACACGATCGACCCTGAGTGTTTTATCATCAGTGGGGCGATCAGCGCCAACACTAAGTTTATCGAGTGTGTCCAAGCAGCCGCTGAAGCGGTACAAGCTGAGGTTAAAGCCGCGCCGTTGGCCCCGACGATCTTGGCCGGCGGGTATCATGGTGAAGCGTGCCTGCGCGGGGCCGTCGCAAATTTTCTTCAGGAGCGGTGAAAGGTGGCCGGCATCGCCAGCGCAGGTGCTGAACTCGGGTGAAGGCGAAAAACTTGCATTACTGCCCATTGTCGTGTAACTTATCTATCGTAAGTGAACGATGGAGGGAAAAGTATGCTGGCAATAATGATTGGGTTGGTAATTGGATTTGGGCTACCCGTCCAAACCGCCATTAATTCGCGTCTTCGTGATGCCGTCGGGTCGCCTTTTTGGTCGTCGTTAATTTCTTTTTTGATTGGCACCATCGGCCTTGCAATCGCAACTGTCGTCAGTGGTGTGGCATTGTTGCCGTCAGCGCAGATTGTCAGCAGTCAACCTTGGTGGTTATGGTTGGGCGGGGTGTTTGGGGTCGTCTATTTGACCAGCAACATCTTGCTATTTCCAAAACTCGGGAGCGTGCAAACAGTCATCTTCCCGGTTACCGGGCAGATCTTGATGGGACTGTTGATCGATAATGGTGGCTGGTTTGCGGCACCGGTACAGCCGCTGACGTTGGTGCGCGTCATCGGCGCTTTGTTGGTCGTTGCTGGGGTATTGATCACCGTCGCCTTGCCTGCGTTTTTCGCTAGGGAACATGATTTTGGTGGGGGCAAGGAATTGACCCCGCATGGGGCGAGCCTCTGGCTGTGGCGCCTGTTAGGTGTTGTTGCCGGGATGTTGTCGGCAAGCCAAACCGCGGTTAACGGACACCTCGGTGTCGTGCTGGGATCAACGGCCCAAAGCGCGTTGATTTCTTTTGCCATCGGCACGGTCGTGTTGGTCGTGATCGTTGCGATCTTGCATCCACACTTAACCTATACCCAGACGCGGCCGATGCATCGGTGGTGGATGTGGGTCGGCGGTCTGATCGGAGCCCTATTTGTTTTGGGAAATGCCTATCTGGCACCAACAATTGGTACCGGGCTGGCGGTGGTGATCGTGCTGGTAGGGTTGATGGTTGGTAGTTTGATCATTGATCAATTCGGTTGGTTATCAGCACCACGCAGCCCGATCACACGGATTCAGCTGCTCGGTTTGGTGGTTATGATCCTTGGCGTGGTTGCAATCAGATTACTGTAGACTCGTTTCGTGGCTAGTCTTTCAAGGCTAGCTTTTTTCATTTGGAAACAGTTGGAAAAGTGGACAAATAAAAAATTAAATTGTGGACAATATTTACTGAGAGTATCACATTGATTTGTGGTGGGTAGCGACTGTCCGCTGTTGAACTTGGGTTGCGGCAAAATGCGCTGAGCCGCAAAGCGACAGGCATGCAGGCAATCTCGGTTGATTGGAAAAGCTTGCAGATCTTTATCGAAAGATTGCACATGGCGAACCTGACGAGAGGATTGCAACCCGGCAAACACTATGATAGGCTAGACCAGTCAGCCTATGCAGGGCCGCCCTGTTTTGGTATGATTGACTTAACAAGAAGGGGTTGAGAATCTATGTTTGACAACGTTGAAACCACTGGTCCCGTAACCTGCAGCTTCTGCGGTAAATCTCAAGACCAAGTGAAGAAGATCGTTGCTGGCCCTGGCGTATATATTTGTAACGAATGCATTGAGCTTTGCAAGCAGATCATCGATGAAGAGTTCAAAGAAGATGCCTACCAGAACCTGTTGGAAGTTCCTAAGCCGATCGAGATCTTGAAGATCTTGAACGATTATGTGATCGGCCAAGATGATGCCAAGCGTGCCTTGGCCGTCGCTGTTTACAACCACTACAAACGTGTTAACCAGATGGAAGTCGCTGATAAAGGCGATACCGAATTACAAAAGAGTAACATTGCGTTGATTGGGCCTACTGGCTCCGGGAAAACGTTCCTGGCGCAAAGCCTCGCCCGGATCTTGAACGTGCCGTTTGCGATCGCCGATGCGACGACTTTGACCGAGGCCGGTTATGTCGGCGAAGACGTCGAAAACATCCTATTGAAGCTTTTGCAAGCCGCCGACTACGATGTGGAACGCGCGCAAAAAGGCATCATCTATATCGATGAAATCGATAAGATCGCCAAGAAGTCGGAAAACGTGTCGATCACCCGGGATGTCTCCGGTGAAGGGGTGCAACAAGCCCTGTTGAAGATCTTGGAAGGCACGATCGCCAACGTTCCGCCTCAAGGTGGGCGTAAGCATCCGCAACAAGAATTCATTCAGATCGATACCACCAACATCTTGTTCATCGTCGGTGGGGCCTTCGACGGCATCGAGACGATCGTCAAAAACCGGATGGGCGATAAGACGATTGGTTTCGGCGCCAGTGCGCCAGAAGCTGGTTATGATCCAACCAAGTCTGTGATGCAGCAGATCGTTCCAGAAGATTTGATGAAATTCGGGATCATTCCTGAATTCATCGGCCGGATCCCGATCATCGCGGCCCTCGAGAAGCTCACTGAAGACGATTTGGTTCGCATTCTGACAGAGCCTAAGAACGCATTGGTCAAGCAGTATCAGAAGCTGTTGAGTCTCGACGATACCGAGCTGGAATTCACCAAACCGGCTTTGCATGCGATCGCCCACAAGGCGATCGTGCGTGATACCGGGGCGCGTGGGTTGCGGTCGATCATCGAAGCCGTGATGCAAGACTTGATGTTTGAGCTACCGAGTCGGCCTGAAGTTACCAAGGCTGTGGTCACCAAGGCCGCGGTTGAAGGCAAAGGCAAGCCCGAGTTAGTGCTTGAAGACGGTCAAGAAGCGTCATAACAATCATGGAGGTCAGCCAATTACTGGCCTCTTTTTTGATGCCATCATGTTGCGACGCAGATTTGTAACGAGAGTCTTCGGGTCGGATGTGATAGAATTATTGAGTTAGATAGGAGGGATCCCATGAAGATCCACAACGTTGACCTGACGATCAGTGCCGTCAGTGCCAAGCAGTACCCAGATACCGGCTTTCCGGAAATTGCCTTCGTTGGTCGGAGTAATGTCGGTAAGTCCAGCTTGATCAACCGCCTGATCGATCGTAAGGCGATGGCACGGACGTCAAGCGTCCCTGGCAAAACGCAGACGCTTAATTTCTATATTTTGGAAGAGATGCTGTATTTTGTCGATGTCCCAGGCTATGGCTTTGCCAAAGTTTCTAAGGCTTCGCGGGCGAAGTTTGCGGCGATGATCGAAGAATATCTCACCAGTCGCAAGCAGTTGCGGGGTGCGGTGTTGCTTGTCGATGCGCGCCATGAACCCAGCGCCGATGATGTCAGCATGTATCAGTATCTGAAGTATTTTCATATCAAGACGCTGGTGGTCGGCACCAAAGTCGATAAAACTAGTCGTGCCAAACGTGCGAGCGTGATCAAACAGATCAAACAGACGCTTGATATCAACCAAACCGATGAACTGATCTTGTTTTCCGCTGAAACCGGCGAAGGCAAGTCGCAGGTCTGGCACTGGTTGGAAGAAACTGCAGGAATTGGAGGAGAAATCGGTGGAGCTGAATGATTATCAAAAAGAAGCCAACAAGACGTTGGCTGGCAACGAGCACGTCTTAACTAACCTGGCCTTGGGATTGGCCAGTGATTCTGGGCAGGTCGTCGACTTGATCAAGAAATATACCTTTCAAGGCCAAGAGCTCGATCATGATCAGCTGAAGGTCAAGATGGGGGATGTCTTGTGGTACTTATCCCAGATCGCTTTATGGGCAGACGTCGATTTCGATGATGTTGCCAAGACCAATCTGGAAATGTTAGCCAAGCGTTACGCCCGTTAATGACGAAACGACCGGAAATTTTCGGTCGTTTTTATTTTGGCGTCGATTCTTCTGCGCAAACTGGTATACTGATTGAGTTAACTGGAGGAGGATGGACGTGAGAGGATTAAAATTAGTCGTGGCAGGGTTCATTGGGGTGGTCGTGGTGGCGGCAGCGACCACTGCCAAAGCGGTGGAGGCGGTGACGTTGCCTGAGATCAGCGACGCGCAACTGCGAACTTACGTCAATAAGATGAGCTTAGATGAACAGATCGGCCAACTGTTCATGTCACGGACACCGAGCGACCCCGCCCAAGCGCAGGCAGGTGTTGCAAAATATCATCTCGGTGGGTTGGTCTTGTTTGGCGCTGACTTTAAAATTGGCAGTGCTGCGACCTTGAAAGCCAGGGTCGATAGTTATCAAGCCAAGGCCAAGATCCCGTTGCTAATCGCGACGGATCAAGAAGGCGGTGAGGTGTCGCGCTTTTGGGATTCACCGACTTTAGGTCTCAAACACTGGCCGTCGCCACAAGAGGCCTATGCCGCCGGAGGGATGGCTGGTGTCTTGGACGCCGCCAAACAAACCGCTGCGACGCTCAAAAGTGTTGGGGTCAACTGGAACTTTGCACCGATCGCAGACGTCGCGCCGGATCCGAGCAATTATATTTATGACCGGACATTTGGCCAAGGCTATCAAGCGACGGCCGACTATATCGCCCAAGTTGTCCCAGCGATGCAAGACGCCGGTGTTGGCGCGACGCTGAAGCATTTTCCCGGATATGGCGCTGCAGGCGACACGCACGTTGGCTTTGCGACCGTGTCCACGCCGCTGGCCACCCTGGAACATCAGGATCTGTTACCGTTTAAAGCTGGGATTGGCGCTGGTGTCGACGGCATTATGGTCACCCATATCGTCATGAAGGCGATCGACGCAAAGTACCCGGCTTCCTTATCACGCAAGGTCATCACCGGGTTGTTGCGCCACAAGTTACATTACGATGGTGTCATCATCACCGATGGCCTGGGAATGGCCGCAATCACCCAGTTTCGGCAACAGTATCACTTGGCGTCGACAGATGTCCTCGCGGTCCAAGCAGGGGATGATGCCGTGTTGAACAACGATTATGTCACCGGTATCCCAGCGATCAAAGCCGCTGTTGCCAAAGGCACGATCAAGCGCTCGCAAATCGAGGCGTCGGATCTGCGGATTTTGAAACTCAAACGCAAGCTCGGCTTGTTGTCCAAGGCTCAGTTCATTGAACCCCACATCAAGCTCGGCGAAACGACCGTGAATAAGAAACACACGATCGTTCACGGTCGCGTACTTGCCAAGTCTGTCGCTGCTGGCAGTCATGTCTCGGCTTTTGCTAAGCAACATCGGGTTGCAACTGCTACAGTCGCAGATAATGGTGACTTCAAACTGACGATTCCACGCCAGGTCAAGCAACAGCGGGTGATGGTGCGTGTGGCTAAAACTGGCGTCAAGCCAGCGGCCATTGCCGTCAAGGCGCTTCCGGCTAAAGCCGCAACGTTTTCTGGGCGCTGGTTGGTGGCGATCGTGGCGGTCGTCGTCATTGGGTTAGCCGTGGCTGGCATCATGAGGAGCCGCAAGCATAGATAAAAAAACTGGCTGAACACAATTGTGTTCAGCCAGTTTGACTAAGCTTTGGTATTCTTCTGCTCGGTATCGCCTTTTGCTTCAGGCGCGTCTGTTTCTTTTTTCGGATCGTTGATCGGGGTGTTGGCAGCCTTATCGCGATCTTTAGGCAGGGTCGCGAACTTGTCGAACATCTCGTTCCAATCACTCTTATTGTTGATATGCAGTGCCATGTGGACACCTCCTATTTGACGATAGTATAACACGTGCCCACGCACTGTGCAAAACCCTGCCGGGGCCTCAGCCGTTGCAGTTGAGGCCCAGTAAATGCTACCATAATGGCAACCCAGTGAACCCGATGGTCATGAGTAACGATTTGTTGCAAATTGCCCCGTTGATCGACACAGTTGAAAAGGAGGATCCAAGATGATCAGAACGGCGACGCTTGATGATTTTGAAAACTTGCTGGTATTGGTCGAAGGCTATTATGCTGACAGTCCTGTGCCACATCGAATCGATGTTTCAACGTTGAAAACGACGATCCAGGAGTTGGTGACACCGGAAAACACGCTGGGCGGCTTATTGGTTGCAACGGTTGACGCCAAACTGGTGGGCTTTGCCTTTTTGCTTTTTGGGTTTGACAAGCGGGCCCTGCGCAAAACGGTGGTGCTTAATGATCTGTATGTGATGCCAGCGTTTCGCCGCCAAGGGATCGCTCGGGCGCTGATTACAGAGACGTTTGCCTGGGGACAAGCGCATGGTGCAGTGCGTGTGACCTGGCAGACGCGCTCGACAAATACCGGTGCCCAGAAGCTATACGATCAAATAGGCGAACGAGAAACCGGCTGGTACCATTATTTTCACCGGATTGACGAATAACAGCCCAACGTCTCCTGATAGGAGGCGTTTTCATTTTGCATATACCTATGCCTTCTGAGGCACACCATGTATAATAGGGTCATTCTATCATCTGACTAAGGTTACAGGAGGACAAGCGCATGGGGGTCATCCGCATCACGAACATGCAGTTTCATACGTACAACGGTGTTTTCGCCGAGGAACAAAAACTCGGTCAGCGGTTGCAGATCGACGTGGCGTTACGCCTGCCGATCGAGACCCAGGTCCAACACGACGATCTAAGTGAAACCATTGATTACGGCGCGGTTTACCAGACGATCTCAGACTTCGTGACGACCCATCACTATCAGCTGATCGAAATGCTGGCAAACCAGTTGCTCAAGAAGTTGCGAGACACTTATGCCGTCGACGGTGTCACGCTGCGCATCCGCAAAGGCGCGGTCCCGATCGACGGGATTTTTGATACCGTCGAAATCGAGGTGTCAACAGATGACTGAGGCGTATCTGGGTCTCGGGACCAACATCGGCGACCGGTTGCATCGGCTCCACCAGGCGCGATCGCTGCTTGATCAGACGCCTGAGGTGCAGGTGGTGCGAGCGTCTTTGGTCTATGAGACTCAGCCTGTGGGTGGGGTTGTGCAAGATGATTACCTCAACCAGGTAGTCGTTATTCAAACCCCAATGCCACCGATGGCTTTGCTTCGGCGACTGCACGATATTGAACGGGTCATGCACCGCCAGCGGATCGTTCGTTGGGGAGCACGCACTGTCGATTTAGATCTTTTGTATTATGACGATCTGACGATGCGATCGGCTGAGCTGACGCTCCCACATCCCCAGATCCCCAACCGACGCTTTGTCCTTGTGCCATTATTAGAAGTCGCAACCGGCCCTCGCGTCGCAGAAGTTGCCGCGTTGCTCAAGACCACTCCAGATCACAACTGGGTGCGGCCATATATTCAAAAGTAAAGGAAGTCCCTCATGGATCAACAACGTATTGAAAAAGCCGTCCGCGAACTGCTCGCAGCGGTTGGTGAAGATGTCGATCGTCCCGGTTTGATCGAAACACCGGAGCGGGTTGCGAGAATGTATGCTGAAGTATTCGGGTCGCTTGATGCCGGAGAACAGTTCGAAGATTATAAGGTGTTTCCGGTTGAAGAAGACCCTGGTTTGGTGATGGTCCAGCAGATCCCATTTTATTCGATGTGTGAACATCATCTCTTGCCATTTTTTGGGCATGTCAGCATCGGTTACATGCCCAATCACAAGCAGATCATTGGCTTGAGCAAATTGGGACGGCTGGTCAATTTTGTCGCGCGGCGGCCAAGTGTGCAAGAGGTATTGACCGGTCGGATCACTGAAGAGCTGCAGCGGATCTTGGATCCCAAAGGCATCGCAGTTTCTGTGGTTGCCCGACACATGTGTATGGAAATGCGCGGGATCAATCGTGGCGACTTGTTCACGTATACGTCGCGTTACACCGGAGTTTTTCAAACCGATCGCGATTTAAAGCGTGAATTCCAAGAGGAGGCGCGACGCGTCGATGGCAACCTATGACGAGCTAAGAGCGGCGATGGATCACCAGATGCGCGCCGCTGACCCATCACGGGTAGTGGCACTGACGGCGGTTTTGCACCAGCTCGGCGATCCTGACACCAAGATGCACTTGATCCATGTTGCCGGCACGAACGGCAAAGGATCGACTGGGGCGTTTATCGCCCAGGCGTTGCGCAACGCGGGCTATCGTGTGGGGCATTTTGCGTCACCGGCGATCAGAGACGAGCGCGAACAGACCCAAATCGACGGCCAAGTCATCAGCACGCAAACGTATGCGTCGGTGATGGCGGCGGTCATGACAAAAGCCAAGTTGATGCCAGCTGCGTTCACCGACTTTGAGTGGGACGTGTTGGTGACATTGGTCTGGTTTGCGCAACAAGGATGCGATTGGGCGGTACTGGAAGCCGGCCTTGGTGGGGCGACAGACGCGACCAATGCGATCAGTGCCCCTGAAGCAGCAGTTTTCACCCATATCGCGCTTGACCACACCGCCATCTTAGGCCCGACTCTGGCAGCAATCGCCCACAATAAAGCGCAGATCATCAAGGCCAACGCCATGGTGTTTATTGCGCCAAATCAAGCACAAGACGCCCAAGCAGTGTTGTTGCAAACAGCGACTACCCATCACGCGACAGGGGTCCGGCGGGCGTCAGCGGTGCAGCTGACACCACTCGCTACTTCCTGGTCGGGAACGCAGGCACGCCTGGCAGATGGCACGACGGTTTCCGTCCGCATGTTAGGGCAATATCAGCTCGATAACGCCCGAACCGCGCTTGCGGTTGCGGCGTGGCTGGTTGAGCAAAAGGTGCTTGCAGATCTGCAACCGATGGTGACGGCCCTTGCACAGGTCCAATTGCCTGGACGTTTGCAGCAGTTGGCCACAAAGCCACGCGTGGTCATCGATGCCGGGCACAACCCCGACGCCTTGCCGCAGGTTCTGGCGACGATCCGCCAGCTACAGCAAGGGACCGGGCGCTTGTTGGTCGTCGCCGGCTTTTTGCGGGATAAAGACGTCACGCGATTAGCTGCGGCATTGGGTGTTGCAGACGCAGTATGGGTCACGACGCCTAAGCACCCGACACGGGCGTTGGCAGGGGCCACCTTGCAAACGATGGTGGCGGGTAGTCAGTTGGCGGTCGATGTTCATGCTGGCTTGGCTGCGGCAAAAAAGGTCGCTAGCGCCGACGACGTTATCTTGGTGGCAGGTTCATTTTATTTAATAGGAGATTTGTTGTGACTGAATTCATGTTGGCAACCCACAATGACCGCAAACTGGCGGAGTTGAATCAGCTGTTACAGGCTTATGGCCATACTGGCGTGGCTTGCGGGATAACGTTGCCTGAAGAAGGCGACACCAGCCTGCAGATCAACGCCCAAAAAAAAGCAGCCGCGGTGCATCGCGCCTTTCCACACGTTTGGGTGTTGGGCGATGACTCCGGCTTGTTTTTGAAGGGACTACCGGATCGACTCGGGGTACGCACGGCACGAGAACTGCCGCGCAAGCATACCAATGAGGCCTTGCAGAGACTGTTAGCACCTGGCATTGACCGACGGGCGACGCTGAAAAGTGTTTTGACCCTGATCTCGCCAAGCGGCCAAGAGACCAGTGCGACGGGTGCCCTCGATGCGGTTGTGGCGCCTGTTGACCGCGGCGAATACAGTCGCGGTTTTGATAAAGTGTTGATCCCGGTTGGTGAAGCGCTGACGCTGGCGGAGATGAGTGCCGCCACGCGTCAGGCGTACTTGCCGCGAGAACGAGCGCTGAGCGCATTATTCGCTTAGGAGGGTGAGCATGCATATTACGGAATTGGCAACACCGACAGCACCACAGACGCTTGGTGAGCGCCGGGTTCAAGCGGCGGTCAACCGAGATCGCCAACTGTTACTCCAGTTCACAGCGACGCCAGCACAAATGCCAGCATTAGAAGCGCTGTGGCATCAGTTTGATCTGGTATTTGAGGCTCCACAAGTGTTGGTGCCTCTGGCGGCGGTGGCACCGTTGGCTGAAGCGCTCGTTTCTTTAGGGTTCGCGGATGCGGCGGCAGATTTGACCGCCATCTATGATCGGCATCGAATCTGGTGGCAGGCCGGGCGCTATCGCTTCGATGTGACTGACAAGCCATTGGTTTACGGTATCTTGAACGTCTCACCAGACTCATTTTATGACGGCGGGCGGTTTGTTGCCCCTGAGGCCATGCGGGCCCAGGTGCAGGCGATGGTGACCGCCGGTGTCGATGTGATCGAAGTCGGTGGCCAAACCACGCGTCCTGGATTTACCCCGGTGACGCCGGAAGTTGAGTTGCAGCGCGTGGCACCAGTGTTGGCATTTTTGCGGCAGGCGTTTCCAGACCTGCCGATCGCCATCGACACCTATAAATATCCGGTGATGGTCGCAGCGCTGGAAGCTGGCGTTGATATTATCAACGACGTCAACGCGTTCACAGATGATCCGCGAAAGCTCGCGCTCCTGGCGCCTGAAAAAGTCGGGTTGTTGACGATGCACAGCAATCGGGACCGCGAATATAGCGACTTGACCCGCGAAATGCGTGATTTCTTTACCACCAACCTGGCCGCGCTCGAAGCCGCAGGCATTGCCGGTGAGCGGATCGCGCTGGATCAAGGCATCGGTTATGCTAAGGTCGCAGATGGCCAACAAGACTTTGCGATGATGCGAAACCTCGACATGCTGAACGATTTCAAGCGGCCTTTGATGGTGGCAATTTCGCGCAAGGGTTTTGGCGCGCAGTTGTTTGGGCTGGCTAAAGACGATCGCCTTGCAGTGACGTTGATTGCAGAAAGTGCCATGTTCTTGCGTGGGGGAAACATTTTGCGGGTGCATGATGTCGCTGAGACGGTTCAGTTACGGAAAATGTTGCAAACCATTGAATCTGCGTATTGGTTACCATGACCACAGATAACTAAAATCCAAACAAAAATACAGGTAAGCTACTGGCCTACCTGTATTTTTGTTTTGTATGGTTATTGGTGTGACGACTGTGCATGGCGGAAGCCATAGGCGAAGTAGACGATCATCCCAAAAGCAAACCAGACGAGACTCATCAGCCAGGTTTCCTTGCTTAATTGACTCATTAACAGCAAGCAAAAGAGGAAACTGATGATCGGAACCACCGGGTAGCCGGGGACCTTGAACCCGTCGTTGTTGATCTGCTCGTGCTTACGCAACGGAATAATCCCAATTGAAACGAAGGCAAAGGCAATCAATGTCCCGATGTTGACCAAGTTGACCAACTGCGTCAACGGCACGAACCCGCCCATGATGGCAATGATCAATGTGACAGTCCAGAGCGCATTGAGGGGAAGCTGGTGGGTGACTTTACCAAACCAGCGGGGCAAAAGATGGTCACGACCGATGGCGTAAACCAGCCGGCTGGAAGAATAGATCATGGTTACCATCATTGTGAACATCCCAGCCAACGCGCCTAAAGCAATGATGCCCGAAAGTTGCGGCTGGTGGATCGCATTGAGCGCAAACGATACTGGGTCAGCAACATCTAGTCGCGTATAGCGGACGATCCCGGTCAAAACAATGGCCACGAGAACATACAAGATGGTGGCGACAATCAAGGTACCGATGATGCCGCGTGGGAGCGTTTTTTGCGGATTCTTGACTTCTGGGGCACTGGCGGAGACAGCATCGAAACCGAGGTAAGCAAAGAAGACGGTTGATGCGCCGGTGAGGATGCCCTTGGCGCCAAACGGCAGATAAGGATGCCAGTTGGTCGGGTGAATGTAAAAAGCCCCTACCGCGATGAACAAGATGATGATCCCAAGCTTGACGACGACCATCGTGCGATTGACTGCCATTGACGTTTGCATGCCGCGGGAGAGTAAGATCCCGATCAACAAGACGACAACCACGGCGACGAGGTTGAAGTAGGTCCCATGGCCGGGATCAAATGCACCGGTGATTGCCGTTGGGATATGTAACCCGAAACCGGCGATGAAGCTTTGAAAATATGCCGCAAAGCTTGTTGAGACCGCAGCGACCGCTAACATATACTCTAAGATCAACGCCCAGCCGATGATCCAGCCGAAAATCTGACCGAAGACGATATTACCGTATGCATAAGCGGAGCCAGCAACCGGTAAGGCCGAGGCAAATTCCGCATAGCACATCGCTGCCAACGAGCAGACGACTGCGGCGAGGATAAACGCCAGCGTGATGGCAGGGCCGCTGGTGGTGGCGGCAACGGTACCAGGAAGGATAAAGATCCCGGTGCCGATGACGGCGCCAATGCCTAGTGCGATGAGGTCACGAGTCGTCAAGGTGCGGGCGAGCTGATGGTCAGCATGCAGGGTTTGATCAAGATCGGGTTTAGCCGTAAGGCGTTGCCATAAACTCATGGGATTGACTTCTTTCTTTACTAAGAATAATTACTTTAATTTGCCGCTTTCTTTTTCCGCCAAGTACTTCTGTTTATCTGGGACATAGTGGAAGTTTGGGTCGATCGCTTTATCGATTGCATCGAAGCTGGCTTGCATCTGTTCACCGAGTGCTTTGTTAACGTCGTCGGTCAGTTTGCCACCTGGCACCGTGATCGGTTCACCGAAGCGAATGGTGACACGCTTGCGCAGAAATAGGTGAGAGAACTTCACTGGGCCTTGATAAACTGCGGGGACAAGCGGGACCTTGGCCAGTTTGGCAATCAACGCCGCACCACCTTTGAGTTCCGTTGAGTAACGCGTCCCAGATGGGAAAATAATGATCGATAGGCCTTGGTTTTTGATCATCCTGACCGGCGTCTTAATGACACTAGGCCCTGGATGCGCGCGGTCGACGCTAAACGCATTGGCGTGCACGAGGATCCAGCGCAGGATCGGATTGTGAAACAGCTCCTGTTTGGCCATAAAGCCAAATTTGCGTGGGGATGCGGCAATGGCAAAGTAAATCGGGTCCCACCACGTTCGGTGAGGGCCAACGAGCACATACGGACCGTCTGGTAAAACAGCTTTATTTTCATAATGGGCGTTGCCGTTCACAATGAATAACAAGAACCTGGCGACAACGCGGATGAAAGAGTAAAACATGAGTGAACTCCCTTCGTGTCATAAAAAGCATGTTTAAATTATACCATTAAGTCATTATCCATCCAGATTTTTCACCGCCTTGAGCGCCGTCGCAAGGATACTCTGCGGTGGTGATGAGGGGATTCATCGGATTTTAATCCGCCCGCCAACTTCATTGTGATATAATGAACGTAGATTAAGAGGAAAGGAAGTTATGACCATGGTAGCAGTATTGACACGTGCGTTTAATGATGCAACGGTAGAGAGGCGCCTGGCGAATTTTTCTGGGCTCCCCACCACGATCGTTGAACATGTTTTCCACACCCGTCTACGTGAGACATTTGCCGCTGCTCGTGTGGGCATGACGACTGTAACCTACTTTCAAGCGCGGTTTAACGCCAGTGACCAGTTGTTGAACGTGACGGCGACCAGTAATGCCGATGATTCTGCGGTAGGTGCTGATGCTTCGTTTTCCAACACCGATATCGACCAGTTGTTGGTCGATGCCAGAAAGCTTGGCGCCAAAGGCTGGTATTTAGAAGATGCCAAGGCAACTTGTTTATACATTCACGAAGATGAGCAAGATATCATTTTGGTTTGCGAATAATCAGTCGGTTAACACCGTCGTTTGAGCTAATAACGACGGTGTTTTTATTTTGCCCAGATGATGCGTTATGATAGAAGCAATACATTTTGGGAGGACGGCTATGAAGGCGATTGTTGCAGGCATTGTAGCGCATGTCGACGCCGGGAAAACGACGCTGTCGGAGGCCATGCTGTATCAGGCGGGCAATCTCAGACAGCTTGGGCGGGTTGACAAAGGGGATGCATTTTTAGATTCAGATGCATTGGAAAAAGCACGTGGGATCACCATTTTTTCGCATCAAGCGGTCCTTGAAAGCGACGGTTTGCGGTTGACGCTGCTAGACACGCCAGGCCATCTGGATTTTGCCAGTGCGACCGAGCAGGTGCTGGGGGTCTTGGATTATGCGATTCTCGTTGTGTCTGCAACCGCTGGCGTCCAGGCTCACACGCGCACGCTGTGGCACCTGTTGCAACGCAACCACGTGCCGACATTTATCTTTGTTAACAAAATGGATCCCATCGGCGCAGACAAGTCCAAGGTGCTTGCAGATCTGCAGGCTAACTGTGACCCTGGTTGTCTACCGTTTGGATCCGCCGACCTCACCGATGAGACTAAAGAAGCAATTGCCGTGTTGGATGATGCAGTGCTCGAGCAATACCTTGAAACCGGGGAGCTTGCCGATGCCGTGATTCAAGCCATGATCGCCAAGCGGCAGGTTTTTCCGGTGTTTGTTGGGTCGGCATTAAAACTTGATGGTGTCGCCACGCTGATGGCGGGGTTAAAGCACTGGACCACAGCAAGGCAACCCTTAGCGGAATTTGGTGCGCGGATCTTCAAAATCACACATGCCGATGGTGAGCGTTTGACTTGGCTGAGGGTGTTTGGCGGAACCTTAAAACCAAAGCAAGTGGTCTTGGGTGAGCAGAAAATCAATCAGCTACGGTTGTATAACGGGACGAAATACACCACCGCCGCCCAGGTGACTGCAGGTGATGTTTGCGTAATTCCGGGTTTAGTCGAGACGCATCCTGGCTTGGGGTTAGGGGCGGTGCCGTCAAGTCCGCGCCCACTGTTGCAACCGGTGTTGACCTACGCCTTGGATCCGCAACAAGAAGATCTCCATGCGTGTCTTGCCGCGTTGCGAGAGTTAAATGACGAGGATCCGCAGTTGCATGTGCAGTGGTCTGAACAGCTGCAGCAGTTGCGCGTGCAGGTGATGGGAACCATCCAACTCGAGATTCTACAACAGATCCTTTCACGGCGATATGGTCTGCATGTGGCGTTTATCGCCGGTGGGGTCTTGTATCGAGAAACCATCACGGCACCGGTCGAAGGGGTCGGCCATTTTGAACCTTTGCGTCATTATGCGGAGGTGCATTTATTGCTGACACCTGCGCCTTTGGGTAGCGGCATCACGATCGATGCCGATTGTTCCCTTGAGGTTCTGGGTCGCAATTGGCAACATCAGGTGTTGACCAGCCTTCAGGCCAAAACGCAGCTGGGCGTCTTGGTCGGGGCGCCGTTGACGGATGTGCATATCACTTTGATCTCGGGGCGTGCCAGCATCAAGCATTCCGTGGGGGGCGATTTCCGTGAAGCCACTTGGCGCGCACTACGGCAAGGTTTGATGATGCTGCGCCAACAAGGCGAATGCCAGCTGTTAGAGCCGTGGTATCGCTTTGAACTGACGGTGCCGGCGGGTAATGTTGGCCGTGCAATGACCGATATTCAACGCATGAGTGGCGAATGCGAGCCGCCGCAGCAAGCTGGCGATTTTACCAGCTTAACCGGCGTGGCGCCGGTGGCGGCCATGCAGGCGTATCCTGAAGAACTGCGGGGATACACGCATGGCCAAGGACAGCTGAGCTTGGTCGTTGATGGTTATCGGCCTGCGCATGATGCGCAAGCGGTGATCGTGGCGCAGGATTATGAACCGACGGCAGATCTTGCCAATACGCCGGACTCAGTTTTTTGTGCCCATGGTGCCGGCTATCCGGTTGCGTGGGATGCGGTGCCACAAGCTGCGCATGTTGCCTATCGCAACGAGTAAAGTCGATAAGGCAACTGAACGGTCAGGGTGCTGAACCTAAAACGAAACGTCGGCATCACCCAACTCAAGCCAAGAGTTGGGTGATACCGACGTTTATTTGTTGCTTGTCAGTCTATTTGAGGTGGTCAAAGCGCGTTTTGGCGTCGAGCTGATTGACTGTTTTGGCGGTCGCGTCTGTGTTAAAGCGGCGGTCGCCTGCTAAGAAAGCAGGGTATTGCTCCCAATGTGGTGCTTTTGAATCGAGCATGAGGTGAGGCGGTTGGGTGTCTGATGCGGGTTGTCGGCGGAAAAGTGACCAGTAGCCACTGGCGACAGCCTGTTTTTCTTCGATTAACGAGCTGTGGTTGATGAGACCGTGAAGAATACAAGGGCTGTATGCAAAAATGATTGCTGGTCCCGGGTAGGCGGCGGCCTCTTTGAACGCTTTGAACGTTTGCTCGGGGTTAGCACCCAAGCAAACCTGGGCGACGTAAGCTTGCGGATAGGTCATAAACATCGCGGGCAAGTCTTTCTTATGCCCGATATGTCCAGCCGGCGCAAATTTGTTTTTGGCGGCCACCGGCGTTGCTGTTGAAGACTGGCCACCCGTATTCGCATACCCTTCATTATCAAGAATCAGAATATTGACGTCATCGCCGCGACTCAAAATGCGATCGATGCCACTCGTGCCAATATCATAAGCCCAGCCGTCACCACCGACGAGCCATTGGACTTGGTTGAAGAAGAACTGGCTTTGGGCAAGTAGCGTTTTTTGAATCGGCGACTCGGCAGGATCGTTTTGCAAAGCAGTGATCAAGGACTGGGCGTTGGCGTTGATTTGCGGGTGTTTCAACCAAACGTCAGCAGCATCGCGCAAAGATTGGCTGAGAGTGGGATCTTGAGTAATCGTCTGAAGTTTTTTGGAAAGGCTGGTTTGGATGATTTTTCTGCCGAGATGCATTCCTAAGCCGTATTCTGCATTGTTTTCGAATAACGACGATGCCCAGACAGGCCCACTGCCATCTGGGTTTTTCATCCATGGAATACTAGGCGCACTACTTCCCCAGATCGACGAACAGCCCGTGGCATTGGCAATAGCCAGGTTATCAGGAAACATTTGCGTCAGCATCTTGAGATATGCTGTTTCGCCACAACCGCCACAAGCACCAGAAAAAGCGACCAGCGGAGGATTGTATTGCAATTTGGCAACCGTTTTGGTTTTAGCCGCTTCTATCGTAATCGGTTCCGCTTTACGCTGGGCGATATGCCAGTTGATGCCTTCATCTCGGCGATGAGGCGCGATCGGAGCCATGGTCAACGCCTGCCCTTTCATGGGGCAAGCATCAACGCATACTTGACAGCCGGTGCAGTCTTCTGGTGACACTTGGATGCGAAACTGCATATTGGCATAATCTTTGGCCGGCGCCGTCGTAAAGGGGACTTCTTGCCCGTCGCGGATCAATACCGGGCGAATTGCGGCGTGTGGGCAAACGGTCGCACACAGATTACATTGCAAGCAGTGCTCTGGCCACCAAAGGGGGATCTGTGATGCTAAGCCAGACTTATCGTTTGCAGCTGTGCCAAGTGGTAAAGCCCCGGCTTGCATGCCACCGGCGATCACATCGCGCACTGATAATTCGGCGCCTGTTTTGAGCTTAGCATAAACCCGCTGTTCAAAAGGCGATGCAGAAGCTGATGATGTCGCAGATGTGGGTTGTTTGACAGGGCCTGTCGGTATCTGCCAAGCATGGAGGTTTGCTCGTGTTTGGGCAATAGCACGGCGGTTGCCTTCATTGAGGTCGCTCGCATATCCCGCTTTGATTTTGGCGGTGAGCGCTTCGACGGCAGTATCGTAATCGACAAAATCGGTCAAAGCAAAAAATGCAGCCTGCATGACGCTGTTGGTGTGAGGGGCGATGCCGTTGGCTTGCGCGATACCCGTCGCATCAACGGTGAACACGCGGACATGATGGTCGCGCATATAGGCGAGATTGGCCGCGGAAATGACCTCGGTCAGGCTTGTTGGCATTGCGGTATTCACTAATAAAATCCCGTTGTCACATAAGCCTGCGAGCAGGTTTGGACGCAGGAGATAGCGATCACAATAACACAGCACCATTTGCAGTCGGGTTGGATCGTACGCTTGTTGAATCCTGCTGGGACTGATGCGCATTGACGCAACGGTGAGATTATTCGACCGCCGCGCGTCATAAGAAAAGCGCCCTTGAACATCAAGCGGAGTCAGCGCGCCAATAATTGCCAATGTGTGCCGGCTTCCGCTGATTGCCCCATCATAGCCTTTACCATACGTTTTGGCAGAAAATGTCGCTACTGGGGTCAAATCGTTATCACCGATCCCTGGTAAAGAAAGGTGGGTGATGTCGTCGTTAATGCCAAGCGTGAAAGGTGACTTTGGGGTGGCCCGCTCAGCTTCAATGAAAGCCGCTCGGATTTGATCCGGCCGGGTGGTTTTGCCGCCTAAACCAAAGCGACCATGAATGAGATGGAGGGGACGATGCGCTTGTTGCAAGAGGGCGCTGATATCTTCTGCGAGTGGTTCCATCACCGCGCCTTTAGACTTGGTACGGTCGAGCACGATGAGCTTGGTGACGGTTGCCGGTAGTTTGGCCAGAATTGTCGCTGCTGGTAGGGGCCGATACAAATGGAGGTCCAATGCGCCCCAGTGTGCGCCGTTACAGTTGGCTTCAGTGACGACTTCTTCGACGGTGTCAGCTACTGCTCCCATTGTGATCATGACGGTCGTCGCGTCAGTTGCACCGGTGTAATCTGCGAGTTCGCAGTGCGTGGCAAAAAGTGGCCCAAGTCGGGTTAACATGAGTTCAATGACTTCTGGCACATGGTCGTACTGCGGGTTGGTTGCTTCTTGTATTTGGTAATAACTTGCCGGTGGCTGTACACCACCGCGGACATCTGGTTTGTGGTTGTCGATGCCGGCTTGCCGCATTGCGGTCAGTTGCTGCAGGTCCCAACAATCGGCTAGCTCGCTTGCTGACGGCAGGGTAATTTTACGCAACTCATGGCTGATGTCGAAACCATCGAAAAAATGAATGATCGGTAATTTGAGTGCGATGCTGCTCAACTGAGCGACAGCGGCCAGCAATGCGGCTTGTTGCACGCTACTGGCCGCTAAAATGATGCAACCAGTATCGCGGATGCTCATGACATCGCTATGTTCGCCGAAGACGTTCAGGCTACCTGTGGCGAGACTACGCGCAGCGACGTGGATCGTGGCTGGCAGCCCTTCACCTGCCAATTTGTATAACGTTGGTTTCATCAATAACAAGCCTTGTGAGCTGGTGAAGCTCGTCGCCATTAAGCCAGCCTGGCTGAGCCCGTGGATGAGCCCGGCAACGCCTAGTTCAGATTGCATCTCGACAACTTCCGGGACCTGCTGCCAGGCGTTAGTTTGCTTCTGGGTTGCCCATAAGCTGAAACTTTCGGCCATACCCGAAGATGGGGTGATCGGATAGATGGCAGCCGCATCACTGAAAGCATAGGCCATCCGGGCCACTGCTGTGTTACCGTCAATCACTTGTTGCAAGTTGAACCCCTCCCTATCGTCTCGCCTCTATCTTAAAGAAACGCCATCACAGCGGCTTGGACAAACTGACACAAGAAGTGGTAAAAATGCGCCTAGAATTTGTTCCTGAATCCATTTATTTACCAGTGAAAGCGAGTTTAAGGCGTAAAAACTGCCAGTTTTTGTAACCGTTTGCACAAGCTTGCTCATCAGCTAGTCGCTATATTAAGAAGTGGAAGCGAACTAAGCATTAGAGGAGGTGACTAGATTGCAAATAGACCCGGATGCCTTGAGCGCGTTGGTGGCTTCTGCCACCGAGGGTGGTAACGCTGATACGTTGGCGCTTACCACTTTAACGCAAGCTGTTTTGGCGGTCGTGCCTCAAGTCCAACGCCACCAGACCGCCGTTACGTTTGCGGTCGTGGATGCGGCTGCACGGCTGGTGTTTGTTTATCGGATGCCAGATGCGATTTTGGCAAGCCTGGGCTTGGCCCAGAAAAAGGCATACACGGCTGTGGCCATGCGCTCGACAACTCAGGCGTTACAGTCGCTGGTTCAACCGGGGCAAGATCTCTACCAGCTGGAGACGTTGAGTCATGGTGAGCTCGTGACGTTCGGTGGTGGTGTCCCGTTGCGCAACAGTACCAAGGTGATTGGTGGTGTGGGCGTGAGTGGGGCGCCAGCGTCTCAGCAAGATCACTTATTTGCCATGATGTTTGCAGACAAGATCATGAAGGTCTCAGATCGTCGTTAGAATCTTCAAAGGAGAAAGCATAATGACCAAACCATATGACGTTAAACCTGGATTTAGTCAACCGACTCAGCGGATCAAGGCGCTCAAAGCAGCAATTCTAGATGCGACGCCACGCATTGAAGTGGAACGGGCCCGTCTGATCACTGAATCTTACAAAGAAACGGAAGCGCTTACCAATGTTCTTCGTCATGCCAAAGGTTTTGCCCATATTTTGGCAGGATTACCGATCGTGATCCGTGACAACGAATTGATTGTTGGGACTGCTACCGTTGAGTCACGTTCATGTCAGATGTTCCCGGAGTACGGCCCCCAGGGTTTAGATGAAGAATTCGATACTGTTGCGACTCGTTCTGCCGATCCATTCGCTATTTCCGATTCAGTTAAAACCGAGCTCAAAGAGATTTTCAAGTACTGGCAAGGCAAGACGACCAGTGAATATGCTACGGCTTTGATGACGCCTGACACCTTGAAAGCCTATCATGCAGGTGTGTTTACGGTGGGTAACTACCACCAAGGCGGGGTTGGACATTTAGCTGTTGATTACGGCAAAGTGTTGACCAAAGGTATTCGTGGCGTGATGGATGAAATCGTCACCGTGATTCAAAACGCTGACCATAATGCCCCAGACTGGATTGAAAAAGAGCAATTTTATCAAGCCGCATTGATCGGGTTGAAGGCAGTTGTTGATTTTGCCAATCGGTATGCCGCTAAAGCCAAGGAAATGGCAGCGGCGACCAGCGACGCCAAACGTAAGGCGGAACTGCTTAAGATTGCGGAAAACTGTGCGCGAGTACCAGAGTATCCGGCAAGTAACTTCTATGAAGCCTTACAGTCTTTCTGGTTCATCCAACTGACGATCCAGATCGAATCTTCTGGGCATTCGATCTCCCCAGGGCGTTTCGATCAGTATATGGATCCGTTCTTTGAAGCTGATACGACGATTTCTCAAGACGAAGCCCAAGAATTATTAGATTGCTTGTTCGTGAAGTTCAATGATCTCAATAAGTTGCGTGATATTGGTACCGCCACTGCCTTTGCAGGGTATCAGCTATGGCAAAACACCAACTGTGGCGGCCAAACTCGCGACGGTCGTGATGCCACTAACACGATGTCTTATATGGAAATCGAATCCATGGCGCATGTGATGATGGCGATGCCGTCGTTGTCGATTCGGGTGTGGAACGAGACGCCTGATGAATTGGTTCAAAAGGCCTGTGAGCTATCCCGCTTGGGCGGCGGTCAGCCGGCGTTTTACAACGATGAAGAGATCATCACGTCAAAAGTCAACCGCGGAGAGACACTCGAAGACGCGAGAAACTACGCGGTCATCGGGTGTGTCGAGCCAGCTAGCCAAGGTAAAGAAAACAGTTGGTGTGATGCGGCTTTGTTCAACTTACCAAAGGTTTTAGAAATTGCGATGAACAATGGCCGCCTAGACGGCGAAGCGTTCGGACCGCAAACCGGTGAGTTTGAAGATTTCAAGACTTTTGAAGCCTTTGAAGCCGCGTATGTTGAACAGATGAAATTCTGTGTCAACTTGCTGGTACGCGCTGACAACGCGGTCGACCTAGCGCATGAAAAGCTCGGCCAACTCGCGTTTGTCTCGACGCTGATCGAAGATTGTATCGGTCGCGGCGAAACGATTCAGTCTGGTGGGGCCCACTATAACTTCACCGGCCCGCAGGGAATTGGGGTTGCCAACATTGGCAATGCTTTGATGGTCGTGAAGAAGCTGGTCTTTGACGAGAAGCGCTTGACGATGGCTCAACTTAAAGACGCGATGGCTCATAACTGGGGCAAAGACGATCAAGCGACTGCTTCGAGCGCAACAGCTACTGACGATTACGATCAAATCGCGGCTGCGGTTCGCAAAGTCTTGCAAGAATCCGGTAATTTTGATTTGAGCAACCTCGATCTCAGTGCCACTAAGCCCGTAGCAAGCAACAACAGCTATCAACAGATTCACGAGCAAGTCATGGCGGTTCCGAAGTTTGGTAACGATATCGATGAAGTTGATTTATTGGCGCGTTCCGGCTCCAGAGTCTACTGCGAAGAGCTTGAAAAGTATTCAACCCCTCGCGGCGGGATCTACAACGCCGGACTTTATCCGGTATCGGGCAATGTGTTGTTTGGTAGCTACATTGAGGCGACACCGGATGGGCGCTATGCACATGAAACCATCGCTGATGGTGTTTCTCCAACCCGCGGGACCGATACACTTGGGCCGACGGCTGCCGCAAACTCTGTGGCCAAGCTCGATCACTTCATCGCTTCCAACGGGACGCTTTACAACATGAAGTTTAGTCCGTCTGCGGTTGCCGGAGATGATGGGCTACGGCGCTTTGGCGCGTTGATTCGTGGTTTCTTCGATAAGAAAGGCGCGCACGTCCAGTTCAACGTGATCGATCGTCAGACTTTGCTCGATGCCCAAGCCAACCCACAGGCACACAAAGATCTCATTGTGCGTGTAGCTGGCTATAGTGCACAGTTCATTGCGTTGGATAAGACCGTGCAAGACGACATCATCGAACGGACAGAATTCGAAACCGTATAAACGGTGCTAAATCGACCGGTGATACCAACTCGCCGGGTTTGTGATAGGGGAATGCGTATGGAATCAATCAATTATGATCGCCAAGCCTGTGTCTTCAACATCCAGCGGTATTCCATCCATGATGGGCCAGGCATTCGCACGATTGTGTTTATCAAAGGGTGCCCGTTGCGTTGTCAGTGGTGTTTTAATCCTGAATCACAAAGTCCGCTGCCGACGCCAGAATTTGGCGAGATGAAAACTGTTCGCGAGGTGTACGCAGAGATCAAAAAAGATGCGGTCACCTATCGTCGCTCTGGCGGCGGCGTGACGTTTTCCGGTGGGGAAGCATTGACGCAGCCTGATTTTGTCGAAGAGCTGATCAAATGCTGTCGGTTAAATGGCTGGACGACGGCGATCGAAACCGAAGCGTTCGTCCCTGAAGCGACGATCACGCGTTTAATTCCACAGATCGATCATGTGTTGTTAGATATCAAGGCGATTCCTGACGATATCCACCAGCTCGGCACCGGGGTGTCCAACCGGCGGATCCTTAAAAATGCGTTATTGATCGATAAACTGGCCAAAGATGTTGTCGTGCGGGTACCAGTGATTCCAACGTTCAACTATTCTGCTGAGCAGATCGATTATATCTGCCAATTTGTTGCCCATATGCCGCATGTTCACACGCTACACTTGTTGCCATACATGACCGTTGGCGTCAACAAATACGCTCAGCTTGGTCGAGACTATCCGTTAACTGGCGTCGCACCATTAACAATGGACGATTTGTTGCCACTTAAACAAGTGGTTGAAGCCCACGGACTGAATTGTGTCTTAGGTGGTTAAAGTCAGAAACAAAAAGAATTAGGAGGATTCCGAATGGATGACAAAATTTTGCAGGACGTGATGGCGAAGGTGCAACAGCAACTTGACACCACGTCACAAGAGCCGACGCCGCCAAGTGCAGCAGACCCACAAGGCTGCAATCTCACAGAATTTGTTGGGGTTGGCTTGGGCGATTCGATCGGCTTGGTCATTGCCAATGTTGATGATCAGCTCCACGAAAAAATGGGAATCGACAAGAAGTACCGGTCGATTGGGATTTTGGGCGCACGTACAGGCGCGGGCCCAGAGATTATGGCGATCGATGAAGCCGTGAAAGCAACTAACACAGAGGTTTTATCCGTCGAGCTGGCTCGAGACACGAAAGGCGGCGCCGGTCACGGTAGCTTGATCATCATCGGAAGCGTTGATGTCTCCGATGCGCGGCGTGCCATCGAGGTCGCGTTGAGCACTTTACCAACTGTTTATGGTGATGTTTATGGCAATGATGCTGGACATCTTGAATTTCAATACACCGCGCGCGCCAGTTACGCGATTGAAAAAGCTTTTGGCGCCCCGATTGGCAAGTCGTTTGGCATGGTTTGCGCTGGCCCAGCGGCAATCGGGGTCGTGCTTGGAGATACTGCAGTAAAAGCCGCCAACGTCTCTGTTGTCAGCTATGCATCGCCGGGCAATGGTGGCACCGCCCATTCCAACGAAGTGATCGTCACCATGAGCGGAGACTCAGGAGCGGTCCGTCAAGCGGTGATTGCTGCGCGTGAAGTTGGATTGAAGCTGCTTGGGGCGATGGGGGCAACGCCGGAATCGACGACGACGCCGTACATTTAGCCAAGGAATAAGGAGGATTACACATGAATTCAGATGCTTTGGGAATGATCGAAACCCGTGGCTTTGTTGCTGCGGTAGAAGCTGCCGACGCCATGGTCAAGGCGGCCAACGTGAATTTGATCGGTTACAAGAAGATTGGGTCGGGATTGGTTACCGTGTTGGTACGAGGGGATGTTGGCGCTGTGCAAGCCGCCACTGATGCTGGTGTTGCATCGGCCAAAAACGTCGGTGAAGTGGTCTCGACGCATGTCATTCCACGCCCGCACGCTGACACCGAAAAAATGTTGCCGACAGACTGACAATGGCGATCAAGAATCGCGACTTGAAGGAGACTTCGGTCGCCTTACTTGATCGTAGGTGATCTAAGAGGTGCGATATGCAAGCAGCCGAGTTAGAAGCGCTTATCAGGCGCGTTACTGAAGAAGTATTGGCCGCTCAGCGTCAGTTGCCGCGGATGTTGATCGTCGACACCCCTGATACTCATGCCGCGTGGCATTCACGTTATCATGCGGCGCTGGCCCAGGCTTATCAATTGACTTGGGTGACGACAGGGCAGACAGGCGCAAAGACGGCTCTTGATCAAGCACTTACAAGAATCGTCCCAGCGGATAAGTTGGTGGTGAGTGGGCTTTCGCCTTGGCAACAAGCGCAGGCGGCACTGGGGATCAGTACCGACGAAATGACGCGGTGTTTGGGCTATGCGTTTGCCAACGGGTTATCGGTGTATGCACCTGATGCAGACTTAAATGGGGTGTTGCGGGCTGCCACCCAACCGTATGCGGCGATGTTGGCCGACTATCACCGGCGATTGCAGACTTTTGGGCTCAAAGTTGTGACTTGGCCACAACTGCTACCGCAACACGGCAAGCAAGTGATCACGGCGGATTCAGTCGCAACAATGCCAGCTAACAGTACTATTCGCGTGGCTGCAGATGCGGTGGTGACGGCCAGCGCCAAAGAACGGCTACGTGCTAAAAACAGTCGGCTGATGTATACGACGCAAGGAGGTGAATGAGATGGGTGAAGCATTAGGCATGCTAGAAGTCAAAGGTTATGTCGCCGCGGTTACGTTTACGGACTTGATGCTCAAGGCTGCCAACGTTAAGTTACTGAAGGTCAAGCGCACCAGAGGCATGGGTTGGATGAGTATTTTCATTCAAGGTGACGTCGGGGCGGTGAACGCCGCGATTGCAGCTGCTAAGGCGCAGGCCATGGCGGCAGAGCTGTATGTATCGTCGAAAGTGATTCCGCGTCCTGGCAAAGGCATCGAGGAATTGTTTGAAAGCGCTGCACCGCCGGTTGTGCCAGTACCTGAACCGGTGACCCCACCTGCGTCCAAACCGGCGCCCAAACCGGCGCCCAAACGAACACGCCAGCCAAAAACGCCACCAACACCGGAGTCGTGATCTGCATTGAAGGAGGAAAATAACATGAATGACGCATTAGGAATGATTGAAACCAAAGGCTTTGTTGGCGCGGTAGAAGGCGCCGATGCCATGGTCAAGGCCGCCAACGTACGCTTGATCGGCTACAAGCAGATCGGGGCCGGCTTGGTCACCGTGTTGGTGCGTGGGGATGTTGGCGCAGTCAAGGCAGCAACAGATGCCGGAGCAGTCGCCGCGGGCAACGTCGGCGAAGTGAAGTCTGTGCATGTCATTCCGCGCCCGCACGCTGATATTGAGAAGATGTTAACGATCGAAGAGGCGTAGATTAATGAACGACGCGCAAAAAGAAGCCGCCATCAAGGCAGTATTGCAGAATCTTAAAACGGTCGTTAAGGTACCGATCGGGATTTCCAATCACCATATCCATCTGACGGAAGCGGTGTATGCTGAGCTTTTTCCAGATCAAGCCATCACCGTCAAAAAGCCGCTAAACCAACCAGGAGAATTTGCCAGCACCGCGACGCTGACAGTCAAGGGGCCACGTGGCACGATTTCCCACGTGCGGGTATTGGGGCCTTGTCGGGCGCAGTGTCAAGTTGAAATCTCAGCAACGGATGCGCGTACGCTTGGGGTCCCAGCGGTGGTGCGGTTGTCAGGCGATGTTGCTGACACGCCAGGAATCGATCTGCAGTCTGAAGTGGCAACGGTCCACCTGACTTGTGGCGTGATCGTTGCCAAACGCCACATCCACATGTCTGACCAAGAAGCTTCGCTACTGGGATTTAAGCGTGGCGATACTGTCGCAATCGCTTTGGATGGGCCTGATCGCCACCTTGTTTATGATGATGTCGAGATTCGTCCCGGCGCAAATTTCAAGTTAGAGATGCACGTGGACACAGACGAAGCGAACGCGGCCAACCTCACTGCAGGTGCGTTTGGACGCTTCTGCTAGCTTTCAGAGGGTCGGAGGTCAATATGGACGCCTTGCAAGTCGCAAATTCAAAGCTCGATCAGTTAGCAGCATGGCTCATTGATGGCAAAAAACCGGAGCCGCTCGCAAAAGACCGTTGCTATAAAGTTGGGGTCGATCTTGGCACCAGCTCGATCGTGCTGGTGGTTGTCGATGATGACGATCAGCCGGTGTTTGCGGCTTCAGAAGACGCCAATGTTGTTCGCGATGGCTTGGTCGTCAATTACGGCGAAGCCGTGGCGATCACCAAGAGGTTAAAAGCCCAAGCAGAAGCCGCACTTCAAGTTTCGTTACTGGCAGCTGCCGGTGCGATTCCCCCCGGAACGATTGGGAACAACAAGGCCGTCGTTGGCCATGTGCTTGAAGCAGCAGACATGGCCGTTGTTGGTATTTTTGATGAGCCGACCGCCGCAGCAGTTGCGTTGGGGGTTCAAGATGGTGTAATTGTCGATGTTGGCGGTGGGACCACAGGAATTAGTGTGTTGGCCGATGGCGAGGTGGTATTTGCCGGTGATGAACCAACTGGTGGTACCCAGATCACATTAGTGTTGGCCGGTCGCTTAGGACTGACATTGGCGGCTGCTGAGGCCATGAAAAGGCTACCTGCACAAGAAGAGACAGTATTTCCAATCATTCAGCCAGTGATCGACAAAGTTGCCACGATCACGGAACAATTTATTCAACAGGCACCAGTATCGCCGTCGGTGATCTATCTGGTCGGTGGTGCGACTGACTTTAGCCAGAGCGTGACGGCGTTTCAACAACGGTTTGAGATTTCTGTCGTGCAGCCGCATCAGCCTCGGCTCGTGACGCCGCTGGGGATCGCAATGAGTGTCGCGCAAGCGACTCAACCAAAAAGAAACTAGGTGAATCCATGTACATCGCTAAAGTGATCGGCAACGTCGTGTCGACGCGAAAGGAACCACAGCTGACAGGCAATAAATTATTGATCGTGCAACTGTTGCGCGGCCAAGCCGATATTCAGACGAAACATTTGATTGTTGCTATCGATCGCGTTGGCGCAGGTAGCAGTGATTATGTGCTCGTGACCTGCGGCAGTGCGGCTACGCGCGGACTTGTTAAGACAGACGCGCCAATCGACGCGGCGATTGTCGGGATCTTGGATGACTTTACGGAGCAAAGCGAGGTCTTAATAAATGGAAATTGATATCGAACAATTGGTGAATCAGATCGTTAGTGGTAAGAAACCGACACCAGCCGCGCCTGAATCCGAACCAACAATGGCGCCAGTGGTCGCTGACGCCGAGCTCAGTGGGGTGTTTGACACCGTCGATGCGGCAATTGCCGCAGCCAAAGTTGCCCAGCGTGCCTATTTTCATAGTACCTTGGCTAAGCGTGAAGCAATCGTTCAAGCGCTACGTGATCAACTCGCACCAGAAATTGATGAGATTGCCAAGCGAGGTTTTGATGACACTGGCATGGGCAACCTTGACGATAAAATTTTGAAAAATCGCCTGGCGCTAACCAAGACGCCAGGAACTGAAGATCTGGCGTTAAGCTCGCAAGTTATCACCGGGGATAATGGGATGACGCTGTATGAATATTGCCCATATGGTGTCATTGGGTCGATTACCCCTAGTACTAATCCGACTGAGACCATTATCAATAATTGCATTAGCATGTTAGCCGCTGGCAACGCGGTGTACTTCAGTCCTCATCCTGGGGCAATGGCCAGTTCGCAGTGGCTGATTGCCCGCATTAATCGCATCGTTTCAGATGTCAGTGCGATTCCGAACCTGGTTGTGACGATCGCCAAGCCATCGATTCAAGCCGCCCAAGAGATGATGGTGCATCCCGATATTAGCTTGTTGGCTGTTACTGGCGGTCCTGGTGTGGTCACGCAAGCGATGAAAAGCGGGAAAAAAGTAATTGGGGCTGGCGCCGGCAACCCACCGGTGTTGGTAGATGAAACAGCGAACATTGCCAAGGCCAGCCAAAACATTGTCGATGGGGCGTCCTTTGATAACAACTTGCCTTGTATCGCGGAAAAAAATGTCGTGGTGGTCAAATCCGTTGCTGATGCGCTTTTGGCAGCGATGCAAAATGCTGGGGCAATCTACCTAGACGACGCGGAAGAAATTGCAAAATTAACGGCGTTGGTCGTCACGCCAAAACAAACGCCAAACAAGCAATATGTGGGCCAATCTGCTGAAAAGATCCTTCAAGCTGCCAAAATTGGCTATAGCGGTCATCCGCGGCTGGTGTTGGTCGATGCGAACGCTCAAAGCCCGTTCGCCAAAATCGAGATGTTGATGCCGGTGCTGCCATTCATCCGGGTCCCGGATTTTGACCAAGCACTGGCGACTTGCCTGGAGTTGGAGCACGGTCTACACCATACGGCATTGATCCATTCTCAAGATGTTACCCGATTGGATCAAGTTGCACGCGAAATGCAGACATCGATTTTTGTCAAAAACGGGCCATCATACGCCGGCATCGGATTCAACGGCGAAGGCCCGACGACGTTTACGATTGCGACCCCGACTGGCGAAGGCACCACGACCGCACGTAGCTTTGCTCGGATTCGGCGGTGTGTGTTAACAGATGGTTTTTCAATCAGATAAGAGGGATACGTATGCAAAGCTTTGGCGTTCATACCCAAGTGAAATTTGGTGATGCCGTGGGAACATTTTTGGCGGCGTTGACGCAAGAACGTGTACTGATCGGCTGTGATCCTTTTTTGGTTGCTGATCCGCTGGTGGCAAATCTTATTCAAACCCTTAACACGAAAAATCAGACTCACGTTTTTGCTGATGTGGTACCGGACCCGCCGCTTGCCAAGGTCGCAGCCGGAGTGAGCGTATATCACGCTTTTCAGCCGACTGTTGTGTTAGCCATTGGTGGCGGTTCTGCGATCGACACGATGAAAGCAGTCCGCTACTGTGAACATTTTAGACACCCAGCCGATGCGCTTGCCAGCCTGTATGTGATGCCGTCGACTAGCGGCACCGGCTCGGAAGTGACCAGCTTTGCGGTGATTACGGACCCTGATGCGGCAGTGAAGTATCCTTTGTTTGATGCTTTGTTGCAACCGGATGTGGCGCTTTTGCTACCAGAAATCGTCAAATCGTGTCCTCCAAAAGTCTGCGCATACAGTGGCATGGACACATTGACCCATGGTTTAGAAGCACTGGTTGCAACGGGAGCGACGCGGTTTACAGACGGGTTAGCGACCCAGGCGATCGCCTTGACCTTCCGCCACTTAGGACCGTGTTTTGCGGCGACCCCTGAGGCCGATTATGCTGCGATGCAACAAGCCGCCTGTATCGCCGGGATGGCGTTTGATAATGCCGGCGTTGGGCTCAGCCACGCCATTGCCCATCAGCTTGGCAGTCAGTTTCATCTTCCCCACGGGTTGGCTAACGCGATCATGTTGCCGCATATCATCGCGTTTAACGCCAAAGACGCGCGAAGTGCGGCGAAATATGCCGCGGTTAACCAGATCGTTTTCCCAGAAGGCGAACAAGGCGTTCCTGCGCTGATTGCGCATGTGCAGGCTTTGAGTAAACAGTTGGCTTGTCCGCAGTCATTGCGTGCATGTGAGATCACGACCGCGCAGGTGACAACGGCGTTGGACGCCATTGTCAATAACGCGATGCATGATTTCACCTTTGCCGGCAATCCGGTTGCCGCAACCAAGGCTGACGTGGTCAAACTTGTCTTAGCAGTACTGTAGTGGTGCGGGCAGAAAGGAAGGTGCATTTGTGTCTGAAAAAATTCTAGCAATCAATGCAGGAAGCTCTTCATTAAAATTCAAACTATATGACATGCCTAGCGAAAAGGTGATTATCAGCGGGTTGTTTGAGCGGATTGGGGAAGCCCAACCTGAATTGCGCTTCGGACAAGTCGTCTCAAAACCTCAGTTGCGTACTCACAAAGAAGCAGTTGCCATGTTGCTTGCAAAACTGACCGAGATGCACGTTGTGGCGTCGCTTGATGAAATCGTCGGCGTTGGGCACCGGGTGGCACACGGTGGTGAGTTGTTCAAACAATCAAGTATCGTGACAGCTAAAGAGTGCCAACAGATTGCTTCGCTAAACGAGCTGGCACCGTTGCATAACCCGATCAACCTCGAAGGGATCCGTAGTTTCATGGTTGGCTTACCTCAGGCGGTGCAAGTGGCGGTGTTTGACACGTCGTTTCACCAAACCATGCCGCCAGAGCATTACCTCTATCCACTACCTTATCGGTATTATCGCGAAGCCAAGGTGCGAAAGTATGGGTTCCATGGCACCAGTCATCGTTTTGTGGCCAAAACGGCTGCAGATGTGCTTGGCTTAGATGTACAGCAAGCTAATTTTGTTACTTGCCATCTGGGCAATGGGTCGAGTATTTGTTGTGTTGCCAACGGCCAATCGATTGACACCAGCATGGGCTTTACCCCAACGGCAGGGTTGATGATGGGCACCCGTTGCGGGGACATCGATCCGATGACTATCACATATTTGCAACGTAAATATGGGCTCGATGCCGCGCAACTCGACGCGATGATGACCCAAGAGTCTGGCTTGCTCGGGGTGTCTGAGGTATCCAACGATCTGCGCGATGTGCTGGCCGCCGTTGAGGCTGGCAAAGAGCAAGCCCGTATCGCGGTGGCGATGTTTGTTCAGCGCATCCAAAAGTATATCTTGACTTATCGCTCCCAATTACAGCGGCTAGATGGCTTGGTTTTTACTGCCGGCATCGGTGAACGGTCGGCGATTATCCGCGAACAGATCTGTGCTGGGCTGGCGTGTCTGGGTATTCGGTTAGATCCTGACCGTAATGCAACTAATGAGACGCGTATTGATGCAACTGGTTCCAGCGTGCCGGTATTGGTTATCCCAACAGACGAAGAACTTGTGATTGCTCGTGATACTTATCGTCTCAAGCAAGCGGCTGTCACGCAAATTTAACTGGGCGCGTGGGGACAATTGTGACTATAATAGATTAATATGATAGCGGTTCCAAAGGGGCATAACAAGGAGCATTAATCATGGTTAATCTAGATGGTCACGCGATGACGAGTCCCAATATCCGTGCAAGCGAAGCCTCTGGTTCTTCTGGCGGCTTTGGCATCCGGCACCTGCTCGACATTGACGCACTGCAGCGCGCCCAAGATGAAGTCTCTAAAATCTCCGGTGTCGCGATCGTTACCGTTGATTCGAAGGGTGTGCCGATTACCAAAGAAACCGGCTTCACCCGGTTTTGTGCGTTACGCCGTCAAGAGGCGGCGTGCCGCAAGAATTGTTTTTTCTCAGACGCGTATGGTGGATTGAAAGCAGCGATGCTTGGGTCGCCTTATGTCTACTTGTGTCCGGCCGGTTTGATGGACTGTGCAGTACCGATTGTTGTTGAAGATGCCTATTTAGGCGCTGTATTGATGGGGCAGGTGCGAGCCGAAGACGATGCGACAATGCTCGAACATACGCACACATTCAACCAGAAGCAAGACGAATTGTCAGAGGAGTTACAGACTGCTTATTGGGAAGCGGCGCCGTTGAGTGTTCAACAGCTGCAAGTCGTGTCACATTTATTCTTTTTGTACGTGCAAGAGATGGTTCAAAAACAACTGGCAACGGCCGCGGCCCAAACTGCAGTCGCAGCTCAAGAAAAGCTGACTGCCGAGCTGGCAACGGCACGTCAGGCTTTCAGCACGCCGCCTGGTGGCAGTCAGCTGGGGGTGCCGCCTAAATTTGTCACCCATATTATGAATGCAGTTGGTGAGTTGGCGGCAATCGAAGGGGCAAATCAGACTAATGAGCTGGTTTGCATTTATGCGGAGATGCTTAGCCATCTTGCAGAAAACAATACCGCAGTGATTGCGTTGGACAAAGAGCTCGAGTATGTTAAAGATTACTTGAAGGTACAGAGTCTGTGCTTCCCAAATGTTTTCACTTACACGATCAACCGTGAAGCCAAGTCTTCCCGGGATTTAATGATTCCGCGCTTTTTACTGTTTACCTTCGTTGAGAACGCTGTGATTCACGGCGTCTTGCCTCGACATCAGCGTGGCGAGATCACGATCGACATCGTGCAGACAAAGACAGATTTCACGATCAGGGTCAGTGACAATGGGTTGGGTATGTCCGGCAAGGATCTTGCGGCGTGCCAGGCGCCGCTACCGCAGCAGGCTGCAGGTGCTTTTGAGGAATGTTTGAATATCGAAAGTGCCCGGCGGATGCTCATGCAATTGTTTGGTGCTGAGCGAGATATTCAGCTCATCAATCAGCCAGGCCACGGCTTGACGGTAACGTTGACCATTCCGTTGAATCGCTGAAAGGAGAAGCGTGATGGTAGAGCAAGTGCCACTGATGTTGTACCAACTCGAACCGCTGTTGAATCGCGCAATCCAAAACCAAGTCACTAGGCAGGCACGGTTTGACTGCGTGGTGCAATCTGAATGTTCCCCGACAACGCTTTTGCATGCCATTCGTGAACGCCAACCACGGCTGTTAATTATCAACACCCACAACCAAGGGTTTGCCAGCATTCAATTGATCCGGCAGGTGAAGGCCAGCTATCCAGAGCTGTTGATTTGTTGTTACACGACGGTGACTGGCTCCCAGTTTTGGGAGGCACTATTTGCTTCCGGTTGTTCGTGGGGAATGAAGTTGCCGTTTTCGGTAAAAAAATTTGGTCAGGTGCTCGATTGTTTGGCGCCGCAAGCCGCGACGCCTGTATTTGTACAGCTTTTCGAGCAAGCTGTGCTGGGGCAAGATTTCTTACGCGCGTATCACATGATCGATGCGATTGGTACGGCAATCTTGCGTGATAGTAACGGACGGATTCCTAACGACCAGTTGCAGCGTTTGTTTGACGTTGGCTGTTCATTGTGTGGTTGCGTTGATACGCAACAGCGAGAGGAACTTCGCAAGGCACTGCATCGCCACGTCCAGGTTGGCATACGGAGTCGCTTTGAGCTAGAACTTTACTTGTTTTATTTGTTCGACGTGGTGTACGCGTTCCGAGCCACTCGTCAGTGCCTTCCGCTCCAACAAGTTTTGGCATACGTCGAGGCTCATTTGTATCAGGAGCTATCGATCGTCCAGATCGCGCAGGCTTGCAACATCAGCCATAACTATCTTGGGCGATTGTTTGCAGAACGTGTCGGCATCAGCATGAACGCATACGGGCAGTTGCGTAAGATTCAGCTTGCCAAAGCAGATTTCTACTTTAATGAAGAAAAAATTATTGATGTTGGTTTCAAGTTGGCATATAACGAACCCGGCTATTTCACCAAGGTGTTTAAAAAATATGAACAGGTGACGCCGAGTCAGTACAAGAAACAATTGCAATCCGCAAAGCAGCAAACATTGGATGTGATGTCATGAATCAAGGAATGAGAACCCAAACTGCAGAGTCTGTTGCGATGGGCCATCCGGATAAGGTGTGTGACCAGCTTGCAGACACGTTATTAGATGCTTACCTGGCGCAAGATCCACACGCGCATGTTGCCGTTGAGTGTCTGCTTTCCGACCAGATGCTGGTGGTCGCAGGCGAGGTCAAAACCGCTGCCAGGATCGCAATCGAAGAGATCGTCCGGCGAAAGTTACTTGCAATTGGGTATCAAAGTCGGGCATGTGGCCTAGATGCCGAGACGTGCACGATTTTGATCAACGTCCACCAACAGTCCCCCGATATCGACCGTGGGGTGCAGCAGGATCAAACCCGTATCGGAGCAGGTGACCAAGGCACGGTTTATGGCTATGCGACTAACGAGTCACCAGAATATTTACCACTGGCGTTGGCCTATGCACACCGACTGGTCAAACGATTAGACGACTTGCGCCTGCAAGGCCAGCTCGAAGGCTTTTATCCTGACGGCAAAGCGCAAGTGACCGTGGCCCAAGTCGATGGCCAGTTGTGTATTCCCAGCGTGGTGCTTTCAGCACAGCACAGTGACGCATGGAAAGAGTCTGAAGTGCGCCAACGCTTGTTAGCAGACGTGATTCGGACTGAATTGCCTGACGCCGCGCTTTCCCAAACGACGTTTTACATCAATCCCACCGGCCGCTTCGTCCGTGGAGGTCCAGCGGCAGATACAGGGCTGACTGGGCGCAAGCTGATGGTCGACACTTATGGTGGGGAGATTCCTCATGGCGGTGGTGCTTTTTCTGGCAAGGATGCGACCAAGGTCGATCGTTCGGGCGCTTACATGGCGCGTTATGTCGCCAAAAACATTGTCGCGGCGGGCCTCGCTGATCGATGCCTGATCGGTTTGTCTTATGCAATCGGCGTTGTGGACCCTGTTAGCATCAGCGTGGAGACTTTCGGCACCGAAAAGAAACCGTTGGCGTTACTGCGTACTGTGATCTGTAATGGTTTCGATTATTCCGTTGCGGGGATGATGCAAACCCTGAATCTTGCCCGCCCGCAATTTGCGTCGACAGCGGTATACGGGCACTTCAAGCCGGGCTATGGGTATTCGTGGGAGGCCACAGGTCAAGCAGCGCGCTTGGCGCAAGTCATTCAACAGCTTACTTGATCTGGTAATTCAAGCAAATCTCGGCCACTAGTTGGTTGGGATTTTTTTGTTCTGGCGTGAGGGTGACGGTTGGCTACCAGCAAGCGCCTGGTTGTCGTCTGGCAAGACGTTCGCTATAATTGATGAATTATGACACATCAGGAGGGCGACGCGATGGGATTATTGCCAGATGAACGGATCGATCAGCTACAAGCGGCAGGGGTGCAGATCATCCAATCGCGAACCGTGTTTGCCTTTTCACTGGATGCCGTGTTGTTAGCGGCGTTTGCTGACGTCAAACGACACAGTCGCGTTGTCGATCTGGCCGCAGGCAATGGGGCAGTCGGGCTGTTTGTCGCGCCGCGCACGGATGAACAGGTGACGCTGATCGAGTTGCAACCCCGACTAGCAGATATGGCCAAACGTTCGGTGAGACTTAATGGCTTCACCAATGTGGATGTCCACCAGCTCGATCTTAAAGACGTGGCGACAGTGGTGTCCAAAGACAGTGTCGATGTGGTGACCTGCAACCCACCTTACTTCAAACTCGATGATGGGCATGTGGTCAATCCTAACGATCACCTTGCTATGGCCCGCCACGAACTCACGACGACGTTTCAAACTGTTGCGACGGCAACAGCGAGCTTATTGAAGTATCAAGGCAAGGCCTTTTTCGTCCACCGTCCGGATCGTTTGGCTGAGCTGCTACAGACGTTGGTGGCGGCTAACTTGGCCCCAAAACGGCTGCGTTTCATCCATCCCAAAGCTGATCGTGAGGCCAACATGGTCTTGATCGAGGCCATCCGAAGCGGCAAGCCGGATGGGATCCGGATCTTACCGCCGTTGACAGTGTATGACGCGAATGGGGCGTATACCCCAGAAGTGCAGGCGGCGTTGTATGGCGACTAAACCTTATTATTTTTACGTTTTACGTTGTGCAGATGGGTCGTTTTATGGCGGGTTTACCACCGATGTTGGCCAGCGCGTTGCGACCCATAACGCTGGGTTGGGGGCGAAATATACTAAACAACGCTTGCCGGTGGTGTTGCTGTACGCCGAAGCGTTTGCGAGCAAACACGATGCGCTGTCTGCGGAGTGGCATTTCAAACATCAAAGTCGCGCCGCCAAAGAGGCATTTTTGCGCGCCCATAAAATTCAGTGGTAAAGGCTTGTCAAGGCCTTGACCTTGGCGTATGATTAATCAAGTGTGGTAACACACAAAAAACATTGTCGTTGATCGTGTCCTCGGTGCTCGCAAGAGTCTGGACACGAATTGATTCGGCAAGAGGAAAAAACCTTTAGGAGGACTATAATGTCTGTATTAAGCATGAAGCAACTGCTTGAAGCCGGTGTCCATTTTGGTCACCAAACTCGTCGCTGGAACCCTAAGATGAAGCCATTCATCTTCACCGAACGTAACGGTATCTACATCATCGATCTGCAAAAGACCGTTAAGATGATCGACGATGCCTACAACTTCGTTAAAGATGAAGCGACACAAGGCGGCGTATTCTTATTTGTTGGGACCAAGAAGCAGGCCCAAGATGCGATTGCTGAAGAAGCAACCCGTGCCGGCCAATTCTACGTTAACCATCGTTGGCTTGGTGGGACTTTGACCAACTGGAACACCATCCAGACCCGGATCAAGCGCCTCAAGGACATCAAGAAGATGGCTACCGATGGCACTTTCGACAAGTTGCCTAAGAAGGAAGTTTCCCTGCTTAAGAAGCAACAAGATAAGCTCACCAAGTTCCTTGGCGGTATCGAAGATATGCCTCGGATCCCAGATGTGATCTTCATCGTTGACCCACGTAAGGAAAAGATTGCGGTTTCTGAAGCCCAAAAGCTGAACATCCCGATCGTTGCGATGGTTGATACCAACACAGACCCTGATGATATCGATGTTATCATTCCTTCTAACGATGACGCGATCCGCGCCGTTCGTCTGATCACCTCGAAGATGGCTGATGCTGTTATCGAAGGTAACCAAGGCGAAGACCAAGACGATGCGCCAGAACAACAAGCTGCAGATGCACCTGTTGATTCCATCGAAGACATCGTTGAAGCCGTTGAAGGCGACAACAAGTAATTCTTAAACATGCGCCGTCTGACATCTCGCAACTGCAAGATCTGCAGGCGGCGCTTTTTATCCGCACAAAATCATAAAACTGCTAATCCTGAGGAGGACGTATTAATGGCTATTACAGCTGCTCAAGTGAAGGAACTGCGTGACCGCACGCAAGTTGGGATGATGGACGCCAAGAAGGCTTTGGTTGCCGCAGACGGCGACATGGACAAAGCAATCGACGTTTTGCGTGAAAAAGGCCTGGCTAAAGCAGCCAAGAAGGCAGGCAACATCGCTGCTGAAGGGCTTGCTGAAATCGCCATCGACGGCAACACCGCCGCTGTGATCGAAGTCAACGCTGAAACCGACTTCGTTGCTTCTAACGACAAGTTCAAGAACTTTGTGACCTCTGTGGCTAAGACCGTGGCTGCCAACAAGCCGGCTGACCAAGAAGCCGCTTTGGCATTGGATCTGGATGGCCAGTCCATCGACGACGCTGCTAAGGCGTTGACTGCTGTGATCGGCGAAAAGATCTCCTTCCGTCGTTTCAGCATCGTTGAAAAGAACGACGGCGACAACTTTGGTGCCTACCTGCACAACGGCGGCCAAATTGCTTCGTTGGTCACCCTTGAAGGCGGCGACGAAGAGGCAGCCCGCGACATTGCGATGCATGTTGCTGCGATCAACCCGAAGTATCTCGACCGTTCTGAAGTGCCTGCAGACGAACTGCAACACGAAACCGACATCTTCACCGAAGAAACGAAGGCTGAAGGTAAGCCTGAAAAGATCGTTCCTCGGATCGTTGAGGGCCGCGTCAACAAGTGGTTGTCCGAAATTTCATTGGTCGACCAAGAATTCGTCAAGGATTCCGATAAGACTGTTGCTGAGTTTGCCAAGAGCAAAAACGCGACTGTAAAGGGCTTCGTCCGCTTTGAAGTCGGCGAAGGCATCGAAAAGAAGGCCAACGACTTCGTTGACGAAGTGATGGGTCAAATCAAGTAAAACAAGCTCACAAGGCAGCTTGCCTTGCGCCGCAGTAGAAGCGTCGCCGTTGCGACGCTTTTTCTGTGCAGGTGCGCAAGTTCAGTCGAGTTATGGTAAACTAAAAACAGAAAATACGAAGGGAATCGTGACAATGGTTAAATATAAACGTATCGTGCTCAAAGTGAGTGGCGAAGCACTTGCGGGCAAAGCAGGTTTCGGTATCAAGCCACCCGTGATCGCAGATATCGCTAAGGAAATCAAGGCGGTTCATGATCTCGGTGTCCAGATCGCGATCGTCTGCGGCGGTGGCAACATCTGGCGCGGCGAAACCGGTGCGCAAATGGGCATGGAACGTGCGCAGGCTGACTACATGGGCATGCTTGCTACCGTGATGAACGGGCTGGCCTTGCAAGACAACCTCGAAAGTCTTGGCGTGCCAACGCGTGTCCAAACGTCTATCGAGATGCGCCAGATCGCTGAGCCTTACATCCGGCGCAAGGCTGTTCGTCACTTGGAAAAAGGGCGCGTCGTGATTTTTGCCGGCGGCACAGGGAACCCATATTTTTCAACGGATACCACGGCAGCATTACGTGCTGCTGAAATTAACGCAGATGTGATCCTGATGGCCAAAAACGGTGTCGATGGCGTCTACAACGCTGATCCGAATAAGGATGAAAACGCCGTCAAGTTCGATTCCCTCACCCATCTGGATATCATTAACAAGCAGTTGAACGTCATGGACTCGACCGCAAGCACGCTGTCGATGGACAATGACATCCCGCTGGTGGTCTTCAACCTGAACGAAGCCAACAACATCAAACGCGTTGTTGAAGGGGAAAACATCGGGACGACCATCAAAGGTAAAGCTTAACTTAGGAGGAATCACATTGGCTAACGAAATTATTGAAGCTGCCAAAGTCAACATGGACAAGTCTGCGGCATCATTGTCGCGTGAACTTGGTTCAATCCGCGCCGGCCGCGCTAACGCAGGCTTGCTGAACCGGATCGAAGTTGAATATTATGGCGTGATGACGCCACTGAACCAGATGGCCGCCATTACGGTTCCGGAACCACGGGTGTTGATGGTGACGCCATACGATAAGTCTGTGCTCAAGGAAATTGAAGCGGCGATCAACATGTCTGATCTGGGCATCAACCCTGCCAACGATGGTTCTGCCATCCGCCTGGTTGTCCCACAACTCACTGGGGAGCGTCGCCAAGAACTGGCCAAGGAAGTCGGCAAGTATTCTGAAGAAGCCAAGATCGCGGTGCGTAATGTTCGGCGCGATGCTTTAGATAAGCTGAAGAAGCAAGAAAAAGCCGGTGACATCACTGAAGACGATCTTCATCGCTTTGAAAAAGAGATGCAAAGCGTAACCGATGATGCCACTAAGCACATCGATCAAATTGCCGCTGATAAAGAAAAAGAAATCACTGAAGGCTAATGATGGCTTGAAGTGATCGGCGCTGGTGCTTCTGAAACCATTCGGAAGCACCGGCGCTTTTGTGTTCAGAAGTCATCACGCGGTAGCCAGCACCGGCAATCAGCCGATTTCTGCGATTTATCGTCATTGTCGGTTGTGGATTCTCTGAATATGTGGCCGGAATGCTTCATCGACATCGGGTTTTCTGATACAATCAGTAAGAATGACTATCAGTGCCAAAGGAGGCATCAGCCGTGAAGGCTAACAACAATGCGATCCAGCTGGACCCGCAACGGATCCCAGCACATGTCGCAATTATCATGGATGGCAATGGTAGGTGGGCGAAGAAGCGCTTTTTGCCACGAATTGCCGGCCATAAACAAGGAATGGAAGTCGTTAAAACGATCACTAAGGCTGCTAGTCGCCTTGGCGTCAAGGTGTTGACGCTGTACGCGTTTTCGACAGAGAACTGGAAGCGGCCGGAAGGTGAAGTCAACTATTTGATGAAGTTACCCGTCGATTTCTTCGGGACGTTTGTGCCAGAGTTAATTGCTGAAAACGTCCAGGTGCGTGTCATGGGCGAACGCGATGCGCTGCCGGCATATACGCGCAAAGCGGTTGCAGATGCAATCGCAGACACGGCGCAAAATACCGGTTTGATCTTAAATTTTGCGTTGAACTATGGTGGACGCGATGAATTGGTCCAAGCCACCCAGCAGATCGCTTCTGATGTCCAGGCTGGGCAACTGGCGCCCGAGGCGATCGATGCGCAGACAATCGGGGCGCACCTGATGACGGCTGGGCTTGGTGAATTGGCGGATCCTGATCTGCTGATCCGTACCAGCGGCGAAGAGCGGATTTCTAACTTTTTGCTATGGCAGTTAGCGTATTCTGAACTGGTCTTTACAGATACCTTGTGGCCAGATTTCAAGCCGGAAACATTAGAAGCAGCGATCGCGACGTATCAACAGCGCGATCGGCGTTTCGGCGGCTTAACTAAATAGTGAGGGACGGATAACCTATGAAACAACGAGTCATCACCGCCATTGTGGCGTTGATCATCTTTATTCCGATTCTAATCGCCGGCGGGATCTGGCTGGAAATTGCCGCGTCGGTGTTAGCCTTAGTGGCGTTGTCGGAAGTCTTTATCATGCGTAAGCGCATCATTATGTCTGCAGACTTTTTATTTGCAAGTCTAGGCACCTTGATCGTGGTTTTCCCGGATAGCTATTTCAGATGGCTACCCCAGCATCTGAATCGGTTCGACTTGCTTTATATTGCTGTCGCGTGTTTGTTACTGGTGACGGTGGCAACGAAAAACCATACCAGCTTTGATGACGTGTCGGTATCGACACTGGCGATGTTTTATATCGGGGTCGGGTTCCACAACCTGATTGCGGTGCGTAACGGCGCTGGCTTAGATACGCTGTTGTTTGCGATGCTGATCGTTTGGCTGACCGATTCTGGGGCATACATGGTCGGGCGCAAGCTCGGCAAACATAAGCTGTGGCCGGCGATTTCACCAAACAAAACCTGGGAAGGTAGTATTGGTGGAAACGTGGTCGCGCTAATTTTTGCGGCGATTTATCTGCACTTTTTCCCGCAGTATTATAGTTTCTGGCCAATGATGGCGATCACGCTGTTCCTGTCGATCATTGGGCAACTCGGTGATTTGATCGAATCTGCGCTCAAGCGGTATTATGGCGTCAAAGATTCTGGTAAGATCTTGCCAGGTCATGGCGGCATCTTAGATCGTTTTGACAGCATGTTATTGGTATTTCCGATGTTACATTTGCTGGGGATCATCTGATCTCTTGAGAGGGGTGCAACTATGAAAACAATCATTGCATTCATCATCGTTTTCGTGATCTTGGTTTTGGTGCATGAGTTCGGGCACTTCTTTTTTGCCAAGCGTTCTGGCATCTTGGTGCGTGAATTCTCGATCGGCATGGGGCCTAAGCTCTTTGCGACGCGCAAAAACAACACGACCTATACGTTGCGGCTGTTGCCGCTTGGTGGTTATGTGCGCATGGCAGGCTGGCAAGACGAAGATGACGAGATCAAGCCCGGCACGACGTTGATGCTCACGCTGAATGATCAGCAGGTCGTGACACGAATCAACACCTCCAACAAGGTGACGCTCCAAGGTGGTGTGCCGGTGCAAGTCGATACCTGCGACTTGGTAGATACCCTGACGATCACCGGCTATGAAAATGGGGACGACACCCAGCTTAAGTCTTGGCGTGTCGACCACGATGCGACGATTATCGAAGCCGATGGTACCGAAGTCGTGATTGCGCCAAGCGACGTGCAGTTTCAAAATGCCAGCGTCTGGCGGCGCTTGTTGGTGAATTTTGCTGGACCAATGAATAATTTCATCTTGGCCATTCTGGCGTTCATCGTTGTGGGCTTCATGGCAGGCGCGCCGCAACTCAACACCAATCAAATCGGAACGGTGCAGGCGGGGTCGCCTGCGGCCAAGGCTGGTTTGGTTTCTGGTGCAAAGATTCAGTCTATCGACGGCACGAAAATTACAACCTTTACTGATCTGCAAAAAGTTGTCACCGCACACAAGAAGCAGACGCTGACGGTGAAGGCCGAGCAACAAGGTCAGGTGCGGTCACTGGCCGTCAAGCCGGACAAAAAAGGTCTGATCGGCGTGTCCATCCTGATGGACAAGTCCCCACAAGCCGCGATCAGCTACGGCTTTACCCAGACTTGGAGTCTCACCACGCGCATCTTGACGGTGCTCAAGTCCATGGTGACAGGACATTTCTCATTGAATAAACTGGCTGGACCAGTTGGTATTTACACGATGACGGCGAGCTATGCGGCAGGTGGTATCGTGTCGATGATCTTCTTCTTAGCCTATTTGAGCTTGAACCTGGGGATCATGAACTTGATTCCGATTCCGGTGTTAGATGGCGGGAAGATTTTGTTAAACCTTGTTGAGATCGTTCGGCGTAAGCCGCTGTCGCGCGATAAAGAAGGCGTGGTGACGCTGATCGGAGCGGGCTTGATGGTTTTACTACTAGTCGCGGTAACGATCAACGATATTTTACGGCAATTCTAACGACCCACAGTCGTTAGTGAACATAATCTGCTTTTGGAGGCAATCTGAATAATGAAACAATCTCGAATGTTTATCCCTACGGTCAAAGAGGTGCCAACAGACGCCGTGGCGAAGTCACACAAAATGATGATCCGCTCCGGCTTCGTGCGCCAGGTGTCAGCAGGGGTCTATGCGTATCTGCCACTGGCAGAGCGGGTGTTGCAAAATATCGATGCGATCATCGACGACGAAATGGAAAAGATCGACGCGGTGAAGATGCGGATGCCAAACATCCTGCCTGCCGAATTATGGAAGGAATCTGGCCGGTATGCCACATACGGCCCGAACTTATTCAAGTTCAAAGATCGCCACGAGCGGGATTTCATCTTGGGGCCAACACATGAAGAGACCTTTACTGACACGGTCAAGAATGCGTTGAATTCCTACAAGAAGATGCCTCTGGTCTTGTATCAAATTCAAAACAAGTTCCGCGACGAAGATCGTCCGCGTTACGGCGTGTTGCGTGGGCGCGAATTCATCATGCAAGATGCCTACTCCTTCACTGCCAATGAAGAAGATCTCGATACCATCTATCACCAGATGGAAAAGGCGTACACGAACATCTTCAACCGGATGGGGCTCGATTTCCGCGCCATCATCGGTGACGGCGGGGCGATGGGCGGCAAAGACTCCAAAGAATTCTCTGCCATTGCCGCGATTGGCGAAGACACGATCGTTTACTCGGATGCCTCTGACTACGCCGCCAACCTTGAGATGGCGACCAGCATGACCATGCCGCAAGCAACGCATGCGGAGGCTTTGCCGCTGGAAACTGTTGATACCGGCGCGGCTAAGACCATCGATGAAGTGGTTGCGCTGTTAGATGTCCCGGCAAGCGAATTGATCAAGTCGGTGTTGTTCATCGCTGATGAAAAACCAGTCTTGGCGCTGGTGCGTGGTGACTACGAGATCAACGACGTCAAGCTGAAGAATTTGCTTGGGGCTGACTTTTTGGACATGGCCACGCCTGAGCAAGTGCAAGAATATCTGCACTGTGCCGTCGGTAACGTCGGGCCTGTCGGGGTCGATGACGATGTGCGCGTGATCGCCGACAACTCGCTGCAAGGGTTGACCAACTTGGTCGCCGGCGCCAACCAGCCAGAAAAGCATCTGCGCAACGTCAATGCTGATCGCGACTATCAACCGGAACAATATGCCGACATCCGGTTTGTGACTGAAGGTGAAGTTTCACCAGACGGCCAAGGGGTCTTGCACTTTACCCGCGGCATCGAGATTGGCCACATTTTCAAGTTGGGGACGCGCTATTCTAAAGCGATGGGTGCCAACTTCTTGGATGAAAATGGCCGCGCGCAACCGATCATCATGGGTTCTTATGGGATCGGGGTTTCACGCCTATTGTCTGCCGTGGCTGAGCAGCAAGCCGACGAGCACGGCTTGGTTTGGCCAAAGAACATCGCGCCGTTTGACGTGCATGTGATCCCGGTCAACACCAAGAAGCAGGAACAACGGGACTTGGCAGATCAGATCACAGCCGAACTGCAAGACGCCGGCTATGCCGTCTTGGAAGACGACCGTAACGAACGGCCTGGCGTTAAGTTCGCTGATTCTGATTTGATCGGCTTGCCGATTCGCATTACCGTTGGTAAGAAAGCGGCTGATGGCATCGTGGAACTCAAGTTACGTAAAACCGGCGAAACGCTGGAAGTCAAACAAGAAGAAGTCATCAACTCCTTACACGTTTTGCTTGATCAGCTGAATTGATTCGATTCGCAAACATCTAGCAACACTGTGGTGCGTCTCGCAGTGGCGTAGCCTAACGGCCTGCAAAACCCAACGTGGTTTTGCAGGCCGTTAGTGCGTTGTGCACCAAAACCACTAGTGCCTGGCGGTTTTTTACGCAGTGGGGTGCTTGGAATTGGCCCGAATCCCGGCGCTTGTTTCAGCGTTTAAAAACAGTTAAGCTAGATGCATGTCGCAACCAACAAGTTCAGTTTTTTAATGGAAGGGTGTCAGTGTTTTGCCTTTATCCAAACACGAAATGTTCATGAAGCTGCTGGAGCAGCTTCAATTGCCACAAGATCTGGCAAATTATCCAGGCTTTCAAGAGGCCACGATCGATCAAGTCGACGTGCACGCGAAGTCGCGTCACTATCACTTCACCATCGGGGTGCCAACAATCTTACCGATCGCGGTGTTCACGCCGTTTGAACAACATCTTGAAGCCGCGTTCAAAGATATCGCCAGCGTCAGTCTGACGATTGCTGCGGCAACGCCGGCATTCGATCAGGCACTGCTCGCCGGTTACTGGTCTTATGTCGTCACCCACGCCGGAATCGCCTCCAGTTTGGTTTATGAGTTGTGCATGAAGCAGCAGCCACAGCTGACAGACGGTCGTGTCAGCCTCACCGCAGACAATCAGCCGGTGAAGGATTTTCTGGTCAACCAAGGCCTTGGCAAACTCGAAGAGGCGTATCACAACGTTGGCTTCCGCACCTTGCACCTCAATGCCGATGTCGATGAGGAACAAGCCAGCGCGCAGCGCGAAGCGTTCAAGGCCCAACAGGCCCAACAAACGGCGGAGATGGCCAAGCATGCCGCAGAAGTTGTTCAAAAGCGGCAGCAGGCGCAGGCGGCCGATCCCGATGCCGCCAGCGGCCCGATCGTGATCGGTCGGCCAATCAAAAGCAACGATGAGCCTGCACAGATGATCGCAATCTCTCAAGAAGAACGCTCCGTTATCATCGAAGGCTACGTGTTTGATGTCGAGGTACGTTCGTTGCGCTCCAAGCGCAAGTTGTTGATGATCAAGGTCACCGACTACACCTCAAGTTTTGTCGTCAAGAAATTTTCTAACAATGCCGACGATGAAGCCATGTTTGATCGCATCAAGACTGGGATGTGGTTCCGGTTGCGGGGGAGCGTTCAAGAAGACAGCTATTCCCGCGAGTTGACGGTCATGGCCCAAGACATGCAGCAAGTTTCTCATCCCCAGCCGAAAGATGACGTTCAAGGCGACAAACGTGTGGAGCTACACTTGCACACGAACATGTCGACCATGGATGGGATGGCGAGCATCTCCGATTATGTTGCTCGGGCTGCAGCTTGGGGCCATACGGCCATCGCCGTCACCGATCACGCCGGCTTGCAGGCCTATCCGGAAGCCCATTCAGCAGCGGCTAAAGCAGGGCTGAAAATGATTTATGGCGTCGAGGTCAACCTGGTCGACGACGGCACCCCGGTGGCTTATAACGCTGATGAGCCACGAGACTTAGAAAGCGCAACGTATGTGGTCTTCGATATCGAAACCACCGGCTTGTCTGCGGTCTATGACAAGATTATCGAAATCGCAGCGGTGAAGATGCAAGACGGCAAGGTGATCGATGAGTTCGAAGAATTACTCGATCCCGGCTTTCCGCTTTCTGAATTCACCATCAATCTGACCCATATCACTGACGACATGGTGCGCGGAAGCAAAACCGAGCCGGAAGTTCTCAATGCCTTCCGGACGTTTTGTGACGGCACGATCATGGTCGGTCACAATGTGACGTTTGACGTGGGTTTCATCAACGCGGGCTACCGCCGGTTGGGTGAAGACACCATCCAAAATCCAATTGTCGATACGCTGGAACTGTCACGCATGTTGCATCCAGAGCGCAAGAATCACAAGCTTGACACCTTGACCAAGGCATACAAGATCTCATTGGAGAATCACCACCGGGCCAACGCCGATTCCGAAGCGACCGGGTATCTGTTATACGCCTTGGAAAAAGAGGCCGCCAAAAACTTTGAGATCACGACCTTGGATCAGCTGAATTCCCGTGTTGGCTTAGGGGATGCTTGGCAACAAAGTCGGCCCAGCCATGCCGTGATCTTGGCTAAGACGCAAGCGGGATTGAAGAACCTCTTCAAGCTGGTGTCAATGTCCAATGTCGAGACCTACTACCGGATGCCACGGGTACCGCGCAGCCGACTACAGAAGATGCGCGAAGGCTTGTTGGTCGGTTCTGCCTGCTCAAGTGGTGAAGTCTTCACTGCGATGATGCAGAAAGGTTATGCCGAAGCGGAAGAAAAAGCGAAGTTCTACGATTATCTCGAGGTCCAACCGCTGGCTAACTATCTACCGCTCAAAGAAGCGGAGCTGGTCAAAGGGGATGCCCACCTCAAAGATATCATCCAAAACATCATCAAGATTGGGCAGGAACAAGACAAGCCGGTTGTGGCAACCGGCGATGCTCATTATCTCGACGCTAACGACGCCATCTATCGCAAGATCTTGATCCACTCTCAAGGCGGCGCCAATCCGCTGAACCGCCACAGCTTGCCTGACGTGCATTTCCGCTCGACCCAAGAGATGCTCGCAGCTTTTGACTGGTTGCCAGAAGACGTCGCGCACCGTTTGGTGGTCGATAACACGCATCAAGTCGCCGACTGGGTGGCCGACGATATCACCCCGGTGAAGACCAAGCTTTACACGCCGGAGATTCCCGGGGTCAAAGAGGGCTTACGCAATGACGTGATGACCAAAGCTCATGAACTTTATGGGGAGAAGCTTCCCGAGATCGTCCAGAAGCGGCTGGATAAAGAGCTCGAGTCGATCATCGGTAACGGGTTTGCGGTGATTTATCACATTGCCCAACAGCTAGTGTTGAAGTCCAACAAAGACGGTTACTTGGTTGGTTCTCGTGGGTCTGTCGGTTCCAGTCTGGCAGCCACCATGGCGGGGATCACTGAGATCAATCCGTTGCCGCCGCACTATCGCTGCCCACAATGCCAATACTCTGAGTTTTACACCAAAGGGGAATATGGTTCTGGGTTTGACCTCCCGGACAAAAACTGCCCGAATTGTGGTGCTGAGCTGGTCAAAGATGGCCAAGACATTCCTTTTGAAACGTTCTTAGGGTTCAAGGGTGACAAGGTGCCTGATATTGATCTGAACTTTTCCGGAGACTATCAGGCGGTTGCCCATAACTACATCAAGGTCTTGTTTGGTGAAGACCACGCCTTTCGTGCCGGAACCATTGGCACGGTGGCAGACAAAACCGCTTATGGGTATGTGAAGGCGTACGAACGGGACACCGGCCAGATGATTCGTGGTGCGGAAATCGACCGGCTTGCCAAAGGCGCCACCGGCGTCAAGCGGACAACAGGGCAGCACCCGGCCGGGATCTTAATCGTGCCTGAAAAAATGGACATCTATGATTTCTCGCCGATTCAATATCCTGCAGACGATCAAAACGCCGCGTGGAAAACCACTCACTTTGATTTTCATTCGATCCACGATAACATTCTGAAGATGGATGTCTTGGGCCATGATGATCCAACGATGATCCGGATGCTGCAAGATCTGTCGGGGATCGAACCCAAGAGTATCCCGATGGACGATCCCGGGGTGATGTCGCTATTTTCCAGCACCGAGGCGCTGGGGGTGACCCCTGAACAGATCAATTCCAAGACCGGGACGCTCGGCGTGCCAGAGTTTGGGACCCGGTTCGTCCGGGGGATGTTGGAAGAAACCCATCCCAAACATTTTTCCGAGTTGCTCCAGATTTCCGGGCTGTCCCATGGTACCGACGTGTGGTTGGGCAACGCGGAAGAGCTGATCAAAAACAAAGTCGTCACGATCAAAGAAGTGATCGGCTGTCGTGATAACATCATGATGGACTTGATCCACTGGGGAATGGATGATTCGATGGCCTTCAACATCATGGAACGGGTCCGTAAAGGGCGCGGGATCCCCGATGAGTGGCAGCAGGCGATGCGAGATAACGAGAATGTGCCAGATTGGTATATCGATTCTTGTTTGAAGATCAAGTACATGTTTCCGAAGGCCCATGCCGCTGCCTATGATCTGATGGGACTGCGGATTGCGTGGTTCAAGGTGTATTTCCCGCTAGTATATTACGCGTCTTATTTCTCTGTGCGGGCGGAGGACTTCGATCTGGTGGCGATGAGCTACGGAAAGGAAGCAACCAAGGCCGCCATCAAAGAAATTGCGGATAAGGGTATGGACGCCAGCGCCAAAGAAAAAGGGTTGATGACGATCCTGGAAATCGCCAACGAGTGCTTGGAGCGCGGTTTCAAGATCTTGATGGTCGACATCGAAAAGTCTGATGCCCATGACTTCTTGATCGTCGACGACCATACCTTGCTCGCGCCGTTCCGTGCGGTGCCAGGATTAGGCGATAACGTTGCCAAGCAGATCGTGTCTGCGCGCGAAGAAAAACCGTTCCTATCTAAAGAAGACTTGGCAACGCGGGGGAAGGTCTCAAAGACCTTGATCGATTACATGACAGAAAACCATGTGCTTGACGGCCTGCCAGATGAAAACCAGTTGTCGCTGTTTGAAGGGCTATTCTAACCTGATGGCTTCAGAGGCCGACGGTACTGGGCACATTGACGTGTGATTTTGCTGGATGCAAGGTGTCAAGGGTTTAACCCGTACAGTGTGGTTGCATCTGGTTGTAACCTGTGCTAAATTAGTATTAGTAATTATGATGTCGGCCGGGAGTGAGCAGTGATGCTCACTCTTTTTCATGGACGACAGGCACTCAATTTTGAATAAAGGGGGGGAAGCATGAGTACAGTTGTTGAAACCGTGTCTGCGGTCGTTAATCCGATCTTGGACACGCATGGCTTCTATCTCAGTGATATCGAATTCGTTAAGGAAAGCGGGAGCTGGTACCTGCGGGTGTATATTGACAAGCCTGGTGGGATTTCCCTTAATGAATGCGTCTTGGTTTCTGAGGCGTTGTCAGAGCAGCTCGATGCGATGGATCCCGATCCGATTCCACAAGCGTATTTCTTGGAGGTCTCAAGCCCTGGCGCTGAGCGGCCGCTAAAGAACGAAGCGGATTACAAAAATGCCGTCGGTGAGTATATTCATATCTCATTGTTCGCCAAGGTTAATGGCAAGAAGGTTTATGAAGGCACACTGAAGGCCTTGACCGAGACCACATTGACTTTGACGCTGCGTGACAAAGCGCGCAAGTTCGATCAGACCTTCGAGCGGTCCGCGATTGCCAAGGCACGTTTAGCCATCGAGTTCTAATCTGAAGTTAAAGGGAGATCAACATGTCAAAGGAAATGATTGAGGCGCTAGACGCCTTAGAACAAGAAAAAGGAGTCAAAAAGGCGATCGTCATCGACGCGTTGGAACAAGCCTTGGCGAGTGCGTACAAGCGCAACTACAACCAGGCCCAAAACGTTGAAGTGACTTTCGACAAAGACCGCGGTGACATCCACGTGTATGCGGTCAAAGAAGTCACAGAAGAAGTCTTTGACTCTCGCTTGGAAGTCAGCTTAAAGGATGCCTTGGCAATCAACCGGGCGTACGAAATCGGTGACGAGATTCGCTTCGAAGTAACCCCTAAAGATTTTGGTCGGATTGCGGCGCAAACCGCTAAGCAAGTCATCATGCAACGGGTGCGTGAAGCAGAGCGGGCGATCGTTTATGATGAATATTCTCAATATGAAGAAGAAATCATGACCGGGGTCGTTGAACGACGGGATAACAAGTTCATCTACGTCAACCTGGGTAAGATCGAAGCCGTTCTTGGCAAGCAAGACCAGATGCCTAACGAGCATTACGAAGCGCATGACCGCATCAAGGTTTACGTGACGAAGGTCGAAAATGCCACCAAGGGCCCGCAGGTCTTCGTTTCGCGGACGAACCCTGGGTTGGTTAAGCGCCTGTTCGAGCAAGAAGTACCAGAAATTTTCGACGGGGTCGTTGAAATTGCCGGTATTGCGCGCGAAGCCGGCGACCGAACCAAGATCGCGGTGAAGTCCAACAACCCTTCCGTCGATCCTGTCGGGACCACCGTTGGCCCTAAAGGTGCGCGTGTGCAGGCGGTTGTCAACGAACTGTCCGGCGAGAACATGGACGTCGTGCAGTACGAAGAAGATCCGGTCGATTATATCGCTAACGCCTTGAACCCGGCACAGGTCATCGCCGTGCAATTCAACGATGAAGACAACGATCGTTCATGCACTGTGATCGTTCCTGATTATCAGCTGTCGTTAGCAATTGGAAAGAAGGGGCAAAACGCCCGTCTGGCCGCTAAGCTGACCGGCTACAAGATCGACATCAAGCCGGAATCTGAAGTTGAATTCGTCGATGACGATGAGTTTGCGGAAGAAGACGAAGCGGTCGACTCAGCAACCTTTGCTTCAGACGCTGAGGCGGAAGTTGCCCCAGAAACAGAAGCACCGGCCGCCGAAGCTGCGCCAGATGCCACAGATGCTGCCAACGATGCAGAAGCCGGCGACCAAACGGCGCCTGACGACGAAGCATAGGAGGGCAATCATGGCTAAAGTGCGAAAGATTCCGATGCGTAAAGATTTGTTGAGCGGCGAGATGTTTCCAAAAAAAGAGATGGTGCGCATCGTGCGTAACGCAGATCAAACCGTCTCGATCGATCCAACCGGCAAAGCCGCAGGTCGTGGCGCCTATGTGGCGTTGGTACCTGAAGCCATTGCCACAGCCAAGAAGAAGCAAGTGATCGATAAGGCCTTCGACGTCACTGTCGATCCGGCGTTTTATGACGAATTGTTCGCATATGTCGATCACAAGAAGGCACGGCAAGAATTGTTTGGGGAAACCAAGCAATGACGCCACAACAACAAGCGGCTAACCTCTTGGGGTTAGCGCGGCGAGCAGGTAAGTTGACACTGGGAGAAGGCTTTGTGTTAGGCGCCATCCGTGATGGTAGCGCCCGCCTTGTCCTTGTTGCCACCGATGCCAGCGCCAACACGATCAAGCAGTTTACTGATAAAAGTAGCTTTTATGAAGTTCCCATACTGAAAGTGATGTCCAAAGTGGATATTGCCCAAGCAATCGGGGTTCCGCGCACGGCAATCGCCGTGATCGATCAAGGTTTCGCTAAGAAGCTGATAAAGCTGCTCACCTAAATTAACAGGGAGCGTGAAGAAATGGGCAAAAAACGAGTCTATGAATTTGCTAAAGAAATGAATGTCCCATCAAAAGCAGTGATCGATGCTGCTGCAAAACAAGGGATCGAATTCAAAGGGCACATGTCAACCATGGAGCCTGAACAAGAAAATAAGGTACGCCAGGCCTTGAAGCCGGCAGCGGCTAAGCCTGCTGCTGAAAAGCCAGCGCCTACCACCAAGCCAGCGGCCAAGCCAGAAGCAACCGTCGATGCCCCTAAGCAGGCGGCACCAGGCCCGCATCATGCGACGACAAAGACGAAAGATGGCAAAACGTTGATCGCCAAGTCGGCGATTCGCCGGCCACACGCGACACAGTCCGGCCAAGGTAACCAGCGCCCTGGCACCCAACAACGCAATCATAACGGCAACCCGCGTAACAATGATCGCAGCAATAACCGCAATCCTCGCAATAACCGCGACAATCGTCAACAGCGTGCTGCGACTGGTCCGATGCCACGTGCTGGACGTGCAACGGCTGCTAACAGCCAGCCACGTCCTGTTGCGGGTAACGACGAGAAGTTCATCCAGCAACTGAAGCAACAACAAGCGGCCAAAGAGGCCAAGCGTCAAGCTGCAGAGGCTGCCAAGGCCAAGCCAGCGGCACCGGCACAACCGGCACAACGGCAAACCAGCCAGCCGACACAGCATCAAAATAATCAACGCCCACAAAGCCAACGTCCGGCAGCGGCCAAGCCAGCCGCTCAAGCATCGACGTCTGCGCCGCGGCCAGCGCGGAATCATTTTGAATCTGCACCGCAAAGCAACAACAATAGCCATGGCAACGGCCGTGGCGGTCGTAACACCTACGGCAACAACCGCGGGGGCTACAACAATGGTTACGGCAACGGGCGTAACAACCGTCGCAACCGAAAGAACAAGAAGCGCCAGCAGCAGAGTGCCCCGAAGAAGCCGTTGCCACAGCGTAAAGATCGGCCGTTACCAGAGACTTTGGTTTACACGGTCGGCATGAACGCGCAAGACCTGGGTAAGATCTTGCATCGCGAACCGGCCGAGATCATCAAGAAGCTCTTCATGCTGGGTGTGATGGTCAACCAAAACCAAAGCCTTGATAAAGACACCATCGAGCTGATCGCGACTGATTACGGCATCGAAGCGCAAGAGAAGGTCGAAGAGGATATCACCGACTTGGATAAGGTCTTTGAAGAAGAGACCTCAAGCACGGATAACCTGGTTTCGCGGCCACCAGTGGTCACTATCATGGGACACGTTGATCATGGTAAGACGACCCTGCTGGACAAGTTGCGTCATACGCATGTCACCGAAGGCGAAGCCGGCGGGATCACGCAGCACATCGGCGCTTATCAAACGCGTTTGAATGATCGGGTCATCACCTTCTTGGATACCCCAGGGCACGCGGCGTTCACCAACATGCGTGCGCGTGGTGCTGATATCACCGATATCATCGTGCTGGTTGTTGCGGCCGATGATGGTGTGATGCCACAGACGGTTGAAGCAATCAACCACGCGCGTGCGGCCAACGCACCGATCATCGTGGCGGTCAACAAGATCGATAAGCCAGGTGCTAACCCGAACCACGTCATGGAACAACTTTCAGAATATCAGCTGATTCCTGAAAGCTGGGGTGGCGACACCATCTTCGTGGAAATCTCTGCGAAGTTTGGTAAGAACATCGACGAATTGCTCGAAATGATCTTACTGGAAGCCGACGTTCTGGAACTCAAGGCCAACCCAGACCAAAAGGCCGTCGGGACTGTGATCGAATCACGTCTGGACAAAGGCCGCGGGCCTGTTTCCACCGTCTTGGTTCAACAAGGGACGTTGCGCATCGGCGATCCTGTCGTTGTCGGCAACACCTATGGGCGGATCCGGAGCATGACCAACGACCGCGGTCGTCGGGTCAAGGAAGCTTTGCCTTCCATGCCAGTCGAAATCACTGGGCTCAACGACGTGCCACAATCAGCAGATCGCTTCGTTGTCTTTGACGATGAAAAGACTGCCCGTGCCGCCGGTGAAGAACGTGCCAAGCGCGCATTAGACAAGGAACGTCAACAGACGACCCACGTCACCCTCGACAACTTGTTCGAGACGATGAAGGAAGGCCAACTCAAAGAAGTTGACGTCATCATCAAGGCCGATGTGCAAGGGTCTGTTGAAGCCATCGCAAGCAGCTTGAAGAAGATCGATGTTGAAGGTGTTCGTGTCAACATTATTCACCAAGCCGTTGGGGCGATCAACGAATCTGATGTGACCTTGGCGTCTGCTTCTAACGCCATCATTATCGGGTTCAATGTCCGGCCAACACCACAAGCCAAGGCGCAAGCCGACACTGATGATGTTGATATCCGTCTGCACTCTGTCATCTACAAGGCGATCGAAGAGATCGAATCCGCGATGAAAGGGATGCTGGAACCAACCTACGAAGAAAAGATTACCGGGCAGATCACTGTGCGTGAAACCATTTCTGTTTCGAAGGTCGGGACGGTTATTGGCGGTTACGTCGATACTGGCTTCATCAACCGCGACTCTAAGGTCCGCTTGATCCGTGATGGCATCGTGATCTACGAAGGCGAACTGGGTTCCCTGCGTCGCTTTAAGGATGACGTGAAAGAAGTCCGTTCTGGCTTCGAGTTTGGGATGACGATCGAAGGTTACAACGACGTCAAGGTCGACGATCAGATCGAAGCTTACCAGATGGAAGAAGTTCCAGTTAAGTAACGTATCGCTTGACGTCAACGTTTGCCCCATATCACCTCGTCAGGGGTGATATGCCACAACAAGGAGAATCACAATGAAACATCGTATTGGACGGGTAGAAACCCAGATCCAGCGTGAGATCGACGACATTTTGTTGAAAGATGTCAACGATCCGCGGGTGCAAGGTGTGACGATCACTGGGATCAATCTTACCGGCGACCTCCAAGAGGCGACTGTGTATTTCAGCATTCTTTCGGATGATCCAAAGAAAATCGCTGAAGCACAGACCGGCTTGGACAAGGCGACTGGTTTGATCCGCAGGGAAGTCGGCCAACGCATCAAGTTGTACAAGACGCCGGAGATTCATTTTGAGCAAGACCAATCCGTGCAGTATGGTGCCCGGATCGACCAGTTGCTCGCTGAAATGAAGCGTAAGCAGTAACATGAAAGCCGCCACTTTGGCGGCTTTTTGCGTGGCCTCGCGGGTAATCTGGCGGTGGCCTTTTGCAGGGCGTTACGCGTATAATGGAATGAGTTATGTGTGAAAGGATTGATCCCATGGACGGCATTTTGCCAGTATATAAACCTGTTGGTGTCACGAGTCACGACGTGGTCGCTCAGTTACGCCGACTGCTTCATATGAAAAAAATCGGGCACTCCGGTACGCTTGACCCCAGCGTTGATGGGGTCTTGCCGATCGCGCTAGGTGCCGCCACCAAGGCGGTGCCAGCGTTAATGGCGGCAGGTAAGACCTACACGGGTGAAGTCACGTTAGGATTTGCTACCGAAACCGAAGACCTCGACGGCGCAGAAGTCGAGCGTGTTGTGTTGCCGCAGCCGTTCACCACGGCCCAGATCGACCAGGCGTTGGCGACGCTGACCGGTGAGATCACCCAGATTCCGCCGATGTATTCCGCGGTGAAGGTCAACGGACGCAAACTTTATGAATATGCGCGTGCCGGCGAAACGGTGACGCGTCCAAAACGGCAAGCGACGGTTTATGCGTTTACGCGCACCGATGCGGGCAGCTTTGATGCCGTCCGCGGCGAGCAGCGGTTCAAATTCTCGGTTCGCGTCAGCAAAGGCACCTATATCCGGACGCTGGCAGTGGCAGTCGGGCATCTGCTCGGGGTACCGGCGGTGATGAGTCAGCTGACGCGGATCGCCAGCGGTGGGTTCACGCTCGATGAGACCTTGGATCTGCGGCCCCTGACGCCTGACACGGCGCCGGCCGCAGTCGCAGAAAAATTGCGGCCGATCGAGTTTGCTTATGGTGACTTACCGCTTTTGGCGCTTGATGACGACCAGTGGGAGCGGTTGAACCACGGCCGCTTCTTGAAGCTGGACGCGAGCCAACCACGGCTCGGATTGACCTATCACGGGCTGCTTAAGGCGGTGTATCGCCAAGATGGTGATCTGTACCGGCCAGACGTGATGTATCTCGCAAACGAAGGAAGTTTTAACGCATGCAAGTGATCGATATTCAACCCCCATTAACAGACGAATTGCGCCCGCAGTCACCGATCGTCTTGGCCCTCGGCTTTTTTGATGGCGTCCATCGTGGCCATCAGGCGGTGATCACGCGCGCCAAGCAAATCGCGATCGCCAAGCACTCGCCGCTGGCGGTCATGACGTTTGACGTGCACCCGGCAGTGATTTATCAAGGCGTGCCTGCCGAATCCGTGAAGTATCTGTCGCCGCGGCCACGCAAAGAAGCCTTGATGGCTAGCCTAGGCGTTGATCTGCTGTATTTTGTCCATTTCACGCCTGAGTTTGCCGGGCTGCAACCCCAAGCGTTCGTTGACCAATATCTTGTTGGATTGAACGCCCAAGTCGTTGTTGCCGGCTTTGACTATACTTATGGCAAAAAGGCGATTGCCAACATGACCACGCTCCCTGATTACGCGCAGGGGCGTTTTGAGATTATTACTGTGCCGGCACACCGCCAAGATGGGGAAAAAATCTCCTCGACGCACATTCGCGAAGCACTGGATGCAGGGGATGTCGATCGGGCTAACCAACTGTTAGGCTATCAGTACCAAACGACTGGGGTCGTGGTTCACGGCGAGGCGCGCGGGCGCACGCTGGGGTTCCCGACGGCTAACATCAATACGCCGAACGCAGAACGGTTGCCTGGCATTGGGATCTACACGGTGCGGATGCAGGTCAACGGCCGATGGTTTGGCGGCATGGCGTCTGTCGGCCGTAACGTCACTTTTGGGGCCGGACGCGACGTCACCTTGGAGATCAATCTGTTTGATTTTGATGCTGATATTTATGGCGAACAGGTGGTCGTTCAATGGTGCCATTATCTGCGTGGCGAGATCAAGTTTGCCGGTGCTGAAGGGTTGATCACCCAGCTGCAAGCCGACCGTGAGCACAGCTTGGCGTATCTGAAAAAGGAAGTGTCTTGATGGCAGGGGCTTACGTGCACATTCCGTTTTGTGAGCACATCTGTTACTATTGCGATTTCAACAAAGTTTTCATCGAAGGCCAGCCAGTTGACGATTATGTGGCGATGTTGTTGCGAGAAATGAAGATGGTGATGGCAAGCCACCCAAACGAACGTATTGAAACGGTGTATGTCGGCGGTGGCACCCCGACCACGTTGACGCCGCACCAACTTGACCAACTCTGTCAGGGCATCCGTTCGGCACTCCATTTTGACCACGGGGAGTTCACGTTTGAGGCCAATCCCAACGACTTGCAGGATCTGGAAAAGTTAAAGGTCTTGAAGGCCAACGGCGTCAACCGCCTGTCGATCGGGGTGCAAAGCTTCGATGACGCCATTCTCAAAAAGATCGGGCGCATCCACCGGGTCGCTGACGTGTACACGGCAATCGCCAACGCCCGGAAAGTGGGCTTTGAGAACCTGTCGATCGATCTCATCTTTCGTTTGCCGGGGCAGAGCCGGGAAAACTTTTTACACAGTTTACAGGCCGCATTGGCGCTGGACTTGCCGCATTATTCCACGTATTCACTGATTTTAGAGCGCAAGACGATTTTTTATAACCTGATGCGCAAAGGCAAGCTGGCCTTACCGACGCAAGATGTTGAAGCCGACATGTACCAAGACGCGATCGACTTGATGCACACCCATGGTCGCGAGCAATACGAAATCGCCAACTTCGCCAAGCCAGGGTTTGAGTGCCAACACAACTTGTTGTACTGGCAAAATGACCACTATTTTGGCTTCGGTGCTGGCGCGTTCGGTTATGTCGGGCGGGATCGTTACCACAACTTTGGCCCGATCCAGCAATACCTCGCACCGCTTCACGACCACAAGGTGCCGGTGATCGAACACCACCTGGTACCGCTTGAAGAGCAGATCGAAGAGGAAATGTTTCTGGGCTTGCGCACCCGTGCTGGCGTCAGCCGCCAGCGTTTTTACCAGCGGTATCAGATGCGGGTCGAAGACGTCTATGGTGATCTAGTCGAAGACTTGTGCGAACAAGGATTGATGGTCGCAGACGGCGATCGTTTGGTTTTGACGAACAAAGGGATGTTTTTAGGTAACGAAGTCTTTCAACAATTTTTATTAGACAATCCGTTGGTCTAATCTAGGGCTGAAGGCTGATTTTACGCCGATAGCCGTAGATTTTAGCACTCTAGGGGTTGACTATGCTAATACGCGTTGCTAGTATAGTAATTGTGTTAGCACTCATCTGTTGTTAGTGCTAAGAAGAGGGTGGCAATATGTTGACAAAACGCCAACTGCTCGTCTTGAAAGAGATTATCCGCTCCTTCACCGAAACCGGTCAGCCGGTCGGTTCCAAAACCTTGATGGCGGAACTACCGATCCATGTCAGCTCGGCGACGATCCGAAATGACATGGCGGCCCTGGAAGAAGCAGGACTGATTACCAAGACTCACAGTAGTTCTGGGCGTGTGCCCTCGACCAAAGGCTACCGGTATTACTTGGACAACTTAGTCGAGCCGGCACAAGCGGAACCTGCCGAGATTGCTGCGATTCAGCAAGGCTTCGGCGGACATTTTTATAAGATTGACGAAATCGTCGCGCAGTCAGCACGGATCTTATCCAACCTGACGAATTACACGGCGATCACACTCGGGCCTGAAGTGTCTAACCTGCGGCTGACCGGTTTTCGGCTGGTGCCGCTGGGAAACCATCAGGTGATGGCGATCCTGGTGACCAATAATGGGAATGTGGTCAACCAGCTGTTTACCCTTCCCGGTGAGATCGATTCCGATGAAGTGGAAAAGGCGATCCGGATCGTGAACGATCAGCTGGTCGGGTTACCACTGAATCAGGTCGCTAAGAAGTTGCAAGGCGATGTCCCATCATTGCTGTACAAGTATATGACCAGCCCGGATGGGTTCTTGGATATCTTCGGCAACGTGTTGAAACAGGCCGCGGCCGAGCGCTTTTATGTTGGCGGGCGGTTGAATCTGATGGATTATCTTGATGATTCTGATGTGCGCCGCGTCAAGCAGATCTTCTCGCTGTTTGATGATGATTCCAGTGATATCAATCAACTCATCGGGCCGGTGTCAGATTCCAGTGGCGTTCGCGTCCGCCTCGGCCAAGAGCTGACACCTGATGTCCTCGATGATCTCAGCTTGATCACCGCCAGTTATTCAGTTGGCGATCACGGCACCGGGATGATTGCGTTACTGGGGCCGACACAGATGCCGTATTCGAAGATGATCGGCTTGCTCGACGCCTTTCGTGAAGAGTTAGCCAAGCGGCTGACCGATTACTATTCACATTTTGATCAATAATAAAAGGAGGTCGCTTATGGCAGACGAAAAGCAAAAACCTGAAACCAATGAGGAACCCAAGCAGCAACCTGAAAAGGATGCTGAAAAAAAAGCGGAACCTTCGTTGAAAGAAGAGATCGAGGCTGAAATGAAGGCCGATCTCGACGAGCAGGTCAAAGAAGCACCTGTAGATGTCAAGAAGCTCCAACAAGAGCGCGACGATTTTGAAGACAAGTATCTGCGCGCCGCTGCAGAAATCAGCAACATGAACAACCGCTTCAAAAAAGAGCGCGCAACGCTTTTGCAATACGATGGGCAAAAGCTCGCCACCGCTGTTTTGCCTGTACTCGACAACCTTGAGCGGGCCTTGCAAGCCAGCACCGATGACGCGGATCCATTGAAAAAAGGGGTCGAGATGGTTTATAGCCACCTCGAATCGGCCCTCAAAGAAAACCACGTTGAGAAGGTGCCGACAGACGGCAAGTTTGATCCGACACTGCATCAGGCGGTGCAGACGGTGCCGGCAGACGACGATCATCCTAAAGACAGCATCGTGCAGGTCCTTCAGCAAGGCTATAAGATGAAGGAACGCGTGTTGCGTCCGGCGATGGTGGTTGTGGCATCATAACCAGCTGAATTCGCTTTGTTTCACTCTGGTAAGGGACTTGCCGGCGCCTGACAGGCAATGGCAATTAAAATTAGTTAATCAAAAATTTAGAAGAAGGTATGACAATGAGTAAAGTTATTGGGATCGACTTAGGGACCACCAACTCCGCTGTTGCGGTGCTCGAAGGTGGCGAACCGAAGATCATCACCAACCCAGAAGGCAACCGTACCACGCCTTCCGTCGTTGCGTTCAAAGACGGCGAAATTCAAGTTGGTGAAGTGGCCAAGCGCCAGGCAATCACTAACCCAGATACCATCGTGTCGATCAAGCGGCACATGGGCGAAGCCGGTTACACGGTGAAGGTGGGCGATAAGGCCTACACACCACAAGAAATCTCCGCTCAGATCCTGCAATACATTAAGAATTTTGCTCAGGATTATTTGGGTGAAGAAGTTACCGACGCGGTCATCACCGTGCCAGCCTACTTCAACGACTCCCAGCGTCAGGCGACCAAGGATGCCGGCAAGATCGCTGGCTTGAATGTTTCTCGGATTGTCAACGAACCAACGGCTTCTGCTTTGGCTTACGGCCTTGATAAAGGCGACGCCGATGAAAAGGTTCTGGTTTACGACCTTGGCGGTGGGACCTTCGATGTTTCCATCTTGCAACTTGGCGATGGCGTTTTCGAAGTGCTTTCCACGAACGGTGATACCCGTCTTGGTGGGGATGACTTTGATGACAAGATCATCAACTGGTTGGTTGACGAGTTCAAGGCTGAAAACGGCATTGACTTATCTAAAGACAAGATGGCCATGCAACGTCTGAAGGACGCGGCTGAAAAGGCGAAGAAAGACCTGTCTGGCGTTTCTTCCACCCAGATCTCATTGCCATTCATTTCCGCCGGTGCCAACGGCCCGCTGCATTTGGAACGCACCTTGACCAAGGCGCAGTTTGAACAGATGACGGAAGACTTGGTCGAAAAGACTAAGATCCCAGTCGACAACGCGTTGAAGGATGCTGGCTTGACCGCCTCTGATCTTGATAAGGTCATCTTAAACGGTGGTTCCACCCGGATCCCAGCCGTTCAAGAAGCTGTTAAGAACTGGACCGGCAAGGAACCTGACCACAGCATCAACCCTGATGAAGCCGTTGCGCTTGGCGCGGCGATCCAAGGTGGGGTCATTTCCGGTGACGTCAAGGATGTCGTTTTGCTCGATGTTACACCGCTTTCCCTTGGGATCGAAACCATGGGTGGGGTGTTCACCAAGTTGATCGATCGCAACACCACGATCCCGACATCTAAGAGCCAAGTCTTCTCGACGGCCGCTGATAACCAGCCTGCTGTTGATATCCACGTGCTCCAAGGCGAACGGCCAATGGCTGCTGACAACAAGACGCTGGGTCGTTTCCAGCTGACCGACATTCCTGCTGCCCCTCGTGGCGTACCGCAAATCGAAGTTAAGTTCGACATCGATAAGAACGGTATCGTCCAAGTTTCCGCTAAGGATATGGGCACCGGGAAGTCGCAAAACATCACGATCAAGAGTTCTAGCGGTTTGTCCGACGAAGAAATCGATCGCATGATGAAAGAAGCCAAGGAAAACGAAGAAGCCGATAAGAAGCGCAAGGAAGAAGTCGATCTGAAGAACGACGTCGACCAACTGCTTTTCCAAACCGACAAGACCTTGAAGGACTTGAAGGGTAAGGTTTCCGACGACGAGATCAAGAAGGCCGAAGACGCTAAGGAAGCCTTGAAGAAGGCCCAACAAGAAAACAACGTCGAAGACATGAAGACCAAGCGCGACGAGCTCAACAAGATCGTTCAAGACTTGACGGTCAAGTTGTACGAACAAGCCCAAAAAGATCAGCAAGCAAAGTCCGCAACCGGCGCCGATGACGCAGGCCAAGGCGGTGCTGCTGGTGCCAAGAAGTCTGACGATGATGATACCATTGATGGTGAATACAAAGACGTCAACGACAACAAGTAAGCACCTGGGTTAGAAGAGCCAAAGCCAGCTGGCTTTGGCTCTTTTGGTGAATTGTACTTGTGAGACGTTGTATGTTATTCTGTATTAGCTTTTGGTACAGACATTAGGAGGCAATAATGGCAGAGCAGAAAGATTACTACGACATTCTCGGTGTCAGTCGAGATGCCGACGATGCGACCATCAAGAAGGCCTTTCGGCAACTTTCTAAAAAATATCATCCAGACATCAACCACGCCCCTGGCGCAGAACAAAAGTTCAAGGAAATCAACGAAGCTTATCAGGTCTTGTCTGATCCGCAAAAGCGGGCAGCGTTCGATCAATATGGGTCAGCTGACGGCCCACAAGGCTTCGGTGGTCAAGGCGGCCAAGGGTTTGGTGGCTTTAGTCAAGGCGGTTTTGGTGGCGGTGGCTTCGAAGATATCTTCAGCCAGTTCTTCGGTGGCGGTGGCCAGCAGCAACGGGCCAACAGCCCGCGGCAAGGGGCCGATCTGCAATACCGGATGGATCTGAAGTTTGAAGAAGCGATTTTCGGCAAAGACACCAAAGTCTCCTATGATCGCGAAGCAATTTGCAAGACCTGTGGCGGTTCCGGCGCCAAGCCAGGAACCAGTCCGGTCACCTGTCATAAGTGTCACGGTTCTGGTTATATCCAAGTCCAACGCAACACGCCGCTTGGCGCAATGATGAGCCAAGAAGTTTGCGACGTTTGTGGCGGTACCGGTAAGGAAATCAAGGACAAGTGTGTCGATTGCCACGGTACAGGTCACAAGCAAGAACGCCACACAATCGACGTCAAGGTGCCAGCCGGTGTTGAAGACGGGCAGCAGATGCGTCTGCAAGGTGCTGGTGAAGCCGGGACGAACGGTGGCCCTTATGGGGATCTGTTCATCGTGTTCCGGGTCGCCGCAAGCGACAAGTACGAACGCGACGGCGCGACGATCTACCTAAAGATCCCGATCAGCTTCGCTCAGGCGGCCTTAGGTGACACGATCAAGGTCGATACGGTTCATGGTCCGGTCGAACTCAAGATTCCTTCTGGTACCCAGACCCAAAGCAAGTTCCGTTTGCGCGGCAAAGGCGCACCGAGACTGCAAGGTTCAGGCATCGGCGATGAGATCGTCACGGTGACGGTCAAGACGCCAAAGAACCTCAACAGCAAGCAAAAAGACGCCTTGATGGCTTTTGCCGCGGCGAGTGGCGAAGACGTCACCCCGCACGGCGGGCGGCTGTTTGATCGTGTCAAGGATGCGTTCAAAGGCCAATAATCACAAAAATCACGCTCATTGCGAGCGTGATTTTTTGTGTGGCAATTATTGACATTGCTTCAAGAAGTTGACGATCAGCTGCTTGCCGACTTCGGGATCGGTCATGATCGATTCGGGATGGAATTGGACGCCGTAAACCTGGTTAGTGTCGTCTTCGATCGCCATGACGCTGCCGTCGTCGGCTACGGCGCTGAGCGTCAAGCCATCTGGGGCTTCTTTGACGACCAGTGAGTGGTAGCGCGCACCGGTGAATTGGTGTGGGCAATCAGCGAACAACGTGCTGTCTGCCGTGACGGTGATCGTCGACGGTTTGCCGTGCATCAGGGTTTTGGCGGCCACGACTTCGCCACCGTACGCTTGACCGATCGCCTGTTCACCGAGACAGACCCCTAGGATCGGGACGCGGCCGCGCAACGCCTGGATCATCGCTGGCATGTTGCCACCGGCTTCCGGTCGGCCGGGACCGGGCGAGAAAACAACGCCACTGGGCTTTTTGGCGACCAATTCTTCTGCGGTGAGGTCGTCGTTATGCACGACGGTGATCGGCTGCTCGGTGAGGGTGCCCATCAGCTGGTAGAGATTATAAGTGAAACTGTCGTAGTTATCGATAAGATAGATCATGAGCGATCCTCCAAAGCATCTTTGACCCCAGAAATCTTGTTGTTGAATTCTTTGTATTCCAGTCGCGGATCAGAATCTGCGACGATGCCGGCACCAGACTGGAGCAAAAGCTGGTCGCCTTGACGGAAACAAAGCCGGATGCCGATGGCAAAATCGAGATCGCCGTTGTAATCAAAGTAGCCAAGGGCGCCACCATACAGCCCGCGCTTGGTGGGTTCTAGTTCATCGATGATGCTCATTGCGCTTTGCTTCGGGGCGCCTGACAAGGTCCCAGCCGGCAGCAGCGAGTCGATAATTTGCATTGGGGTGGTGTCTTTGCGAGCCTTGCTTTCAACAACAGAACCGAGATGCATGACGTTGGCGAACTTCAACAGCGCACGGGTGCGGGTAACAGCGACGGTCCCGAATTCGCTGACGGCGCCGAGGTCGTTGCGACCCAGATCGATCAACATGTTGTGTTCAGAAAGCTCTTTTTCTGAGTGTTGCAACTCATAGGCAAACGCGTCGTCTTCTTCTTTGGTACGTCCGCGGCGGCGGGTGCCGGCTAGCGGGTAGGTGAACAAGGTGTCTTCGCGGCGACGGATCAAGGTTTCTGGAGAGGCTCCGAGGGCTTCGTAATCACCGTCTTGGAAGTAGAACTGATAAGGGGTCGGGTTGGCGGCGAACAGGCTTGCCGCTTGGCTGCGCAGTGATCCGGCGATCGTGGCGTATTGCTGATTGGCCATGATCAATTGAAAAATATCGCCTAAGCGAATATGTTGTTGCGCCTGGCGGACGCGGGCTTCAAACGTGTCTTCGTCAAAAGTCATCTGTAAAGGCGTCGTGAAGGAAAACGGTGCAGGCACATAGGTGGCGGCGCCGTTGGTGATCTGGTCGCGCACCGCCGTGAGCTTCTCTTGAACCGTCGCAAACTTGGCGGCATCAAGGCCTTTAGTTGGGACGATATGGCTGATGGTGACCCGCTGGGCATCGCGTTCGTAGGCAATCACCGTAGAGACGATAAACAAGTCGGCGTCATCGAGATGGTGGGGGTCTGCGGCCTTAAGGTCCAGGTGTTGTTTGGCATATTGGGCGTATTCATAGGCAAAATAGCCGCCGATGCCGCCGGTGAAAACCGGCAGATCAGCAATGTGGGGCGTGCGCTGGCTGGCCAACAGATCGTCGATCACCGGACCCAGTGCGGTTTTGGTCGTCGTGGTCGTCTTGCCATCGTCGACAGTGAGTTCACCTTGGCGATAGCGGTAGGCGGTGCCGATTTCCGCGGCGATCAACGTCGTGCCGGCGTCGGCTGAGCGCAACAACAAGGCCTTTTTGTCGGTGGCTTGCAAGCGGTTCAAAACGGCCAGACTGTCGAAGTCAGGCTGGCGGTATTGGATCACGATCGGAACGGCTGGATAGGTGTTTAAATATGGGGTCAAGGTCTCAAAATTCATGTGGGTGCTCCTTTGCTTGGACGTTAGTAACTAGCAACCACTGATTTGCCATCGTGTCATCATTATTCCTCCCGAGAATACAAAAAGTCCGCCCTAAACATCAGTCAAGGACGGACTAGTAATCCGCGGTACCACCTAGATTCACGCGCAACGGCGTGCACTTTGCGAAGAGCCAACACTCTCCCGGAAACTGACGTATTCCAACACGTTACCCCATACTGACCGAAAAAAGCGTTCAGAGGTACCCTCGGTGGTCCATTTGATCAAGTGCCACGGTCGCATTCTCAACAATAACGACTCTCTGTGCGCGCTGCTTGACCCATTCTCCACCTCGACGGTTTATGAGCGAACGATTAATTTAACCTGACTATACAGCGTTAAAACGATTATATCAAGGGGTATTTTGGGGCCGGCCGGTGGCGGCAATAATTCTGCGCGAGAGAATCAAGCGTTTTTGGCGCAGTCTTGGTATAATGGATTGCAGGAACTTAACGAAAGTGAGACCATTCATGGATAAACAGGCATTATTAGAGCGACAAAAACACATCCGCAACTTCTCGATCGTCGCGCATATTGATCACGGCAAATCGACGCTTGCAGACCGGATCTTGGAGCTGACGGATACCATTGCCAAGCGGGACATGCAGGCGCAGGTCTTGGACGACATGGCATTGGAACGCGAACGCGGCATCACAATCAAGCTCAACGCGGTCGAGCTGCACTACAAGGCGAAGGACGGAGAGACGTACATTTTCCATCTGATCGACACGCCGGGACACGTCGACTTTTCTTATGAAGTGTCGCGTTCTTTGGCGGCGTGTGAAGGCGCCTTGTTGCTAGTCGATGCCGCGCAAGGCGTCGAAGCGCAAACGCTGGCCAACGTCTATCTCGCTTTGGACGATGATCTGGAAATCGTCCCGATCATCAACAAGGTCGACTTGCCTAGCGCCCAACCAGATGTCGTCAAAGAAGAAATCGAAGAGATGATCGGCCTTGATGCGTCCGATGCCGTTTTGACGTCGGCTAAAACCGGCCTCGGGGTGCCGGAAGTCTTGGAACGGATCGTCTCAGATGTTCCCGCGCCCAGTGGCGATCTCGATGCACCGTTAGAGGCCTTGATTTTTGATTCTGTTTACGATTCTTACCGTGGCGTCGTCTTGGCGGTGCGCGTCAAAGAAGGTATTGTGAAACCCGGCGACAAGATCGAACTGATGTCTAACGGCAAGCAGTTTGAAGTTACCGAAGTGGGCGTGATGTCGCCTAAGGCCGTCAAACGAGACTATTTGATGGTCGGGGATGTTGGCTACATCACTGCCAGCATCAAGACGATCCAAGACACGCGGGTCGGCGATACTGTTACCCTGGCCGACAACCCGGCACAAAAGGCGCTTGAAGGCTTTCGCCAGATCACCCCGATGGTTTACTCAGGGGTCTTCCCGGTCGATAACGCGAAGTTCACGGATCTGCGCGAAGCGTTGGAAAAGTTGCAACTCAACGACGCATCACTGGAATTTGAACCCGAAACGTCTCAGGCGTTAGGCTTTGGGTTCCGCGTCGGGTTCTTGGGGCTGTTGCACATGGATGTCGTTCAAGAACGGCTGGAGCGAGAATTTGATCTTGATCTGATCATGACGGCACCTTCTGTTGACTATCAAGTCGATAAAACCGACGGGACGACGATGACGATCGACAACCCGTCGGAACTGCCGGATGCCAGTGAGATCAAAGAGATTCGCGAGCCATACGTTAAGGCCAGCATCATGGTGCCTAACGATTACGTCGGCCCGGTCATGGAAATCGCCCAGCGCAAGCGTGGCGAATTTGTCACCATGGACTATTTGGACAAATATCGGGTCAATGTCATCTACAACCTGCCGCTAAGCGAAATCATCTATGACTTTTTCGATGATCTTAAGTCATCCACTAAAGGTTACGCCAGCTTAGATTACGAGATCACTGGCTACCGGGCTTCTGAGCTGGTCAAAATGGATATCTTGCTCAATGGCGATCCGGTTGATGCCTTGTCGACGATCGTGCACAAAGATTTTGCCTTCGACCGTGGTAAGGCGATCGTGGCCTCACTGAAGCAAACGATTCCGCGGCAACAGTTCGAAGTCCCGATCCAAGCCGCGATCGGCAACAAGATCATCGCCCGTTCCACGGTCAAAGCCTATCGCAAGAACGTCTTGGCCAAGTGTTACGGCGGGGATATCACGCGTAAACGCAAGCTGCTGGAAAAGCAAAAAGCCGGCAAGAAGCGGATGAAGTCGGTAGGGAGCGTCGAAGTTCCTCAGGAAGCGTTCATGTCAATTTTGAAGATGAACGAAGACGACACTAAAGGCAAGTAATCATCGCGCAAATAAGGCGTGTGGCAGTTGCCACACGCCTTATTTGCATACCTCAGAGTTCAAAACGCTACCAGTCGTAACCGCGCGGCTTTTCTTCAGGATGGTCGTCTAGCCAATCCGCGTAGTTCACGTTGAATTGCGGGTCACCGCTGAACAGCCACTGGCGAATCCCTGAGCGGTTATAGGCCTGCGGGTCAGCCAGATAATCTGGCAACTCTGCCATGAATTCTTCAGGTGAACCGGGAAAGGGCTTGGCCAGTTCGTCGTCGATGACCCAATCCTGCCAATCAGGATTGCGCGGTAATTCGACCAGCTTGTCATCGATCACACGATAAAGCTGACAGCCGATCAATTCCTGAAGGAGCTGCCAGTTGCGAGGCTTCGTCCATTCGTAGATAACCGTGCGAATTTCGGAGCGACTGACTTCATAGATCCCCAAGAATGGCGGTTCGCCCGGCTTAGCGTACTTGGTAGGATCGGCGTAAAGTTGGTGGCCAGGCGTCGGGGTAAAAAGCCGCCACAGCAATCGGCGTTCAACTTGTTTGACGGCCGCAAGCGATCCGTAAACCAGCGATTCATTCGTGCCGTCTTGAATTAATTCGTAGTGTGCTTGTGTCAAACCAGTCTGCCTCCCGGAGGTTGAGTTTTTGTTGTCAGTAGGTTGCTTACGCCGCCAACCCAGGCACTGCCAGGGTCAAAGCCACTTGTTCGTCGATCGTCAACGGCCGGCCCAAAACACGCGGCAGGTCGTCGAGTAGCTTATCTGCTTCGAGCATGCCGCTACCGTCGCGGCTTTGCAAGCGCACCATGTTGCGCGGTGCGTGTTGTTTGCTGATCGTCCAGTTTGCAATTGTGATAGGAAGTTTCATCGATTATCACCTCAGTATCTATTATACAAACAAAAGTTCGCTTACGCAAGGTTAGCTGAAGATGCGGTACAATGAGCATAGCAAAAGATGGGAGGAACAGCATCATGAAACCAGCAATCGTCATTACCCGACCACTGAAACCCGACCAAGTCGCACAATTACAAGCCATCGCCCCGGATTATGAGTTCTTCACTCAGTGGCAACGGCCCCTGCCTGCGGATCGCCGCGGCTCAGTTGAGGTGATCCTCGGCGGCGATGGGAACTTGACGGATCAGATTCTTGACACGCCAGACAACCATCTTGGTTTTGTCCAAGCGCATTCGGCAGGCATCGATTATCTGGATCTGCCGCGGCTCGCTCAGGCCGGTGTCTTGGTCGCCAACACGAGCGGCATCCATACCCAAGCCATCTGCGAATACGTGATCGGGGCTATCCTCCAGCGCACCCGCGCGCTGATCGAGGCGGCCGCCAATCAGCGAGAGGCGAAATGGCAGCACGACGTCGATTATGCCGGCGTTGTTGGTAAGCGGTTGGTCGTTGTCGGGGCGGGACGCGTTGGTACCCAGATCGCCAAGGTTGCGACGGCTTTGGGGATGACGGTGATCGGCGTTAGCCGTAGTGGGCGTAAGCTCCCGTTCTTTGATGCTAACGTGACCGACGCGCAGGCGGCTGATACGCTCGCGCGAGCCGATATCGTGGTCGATCTGCTACCATTGACGCCAGCATCGACACATTTTTTCGATGCTGAACGGTTTGCCCAGTTGAAGCGCGGGGTGATGTTCATCAACGTCGGCCGCGGCGGCACGGTTGTCACCGACGCGCTGATCGCGGCGATCAGAAGCAAGCAGGTGGGGCATGCGGTGCTAGACGTTTTTGAAACCGAACCGCTACCGAGCGACTCGCCGTTGTGGCGCTTGCCCAATACCGTCATCACGCCACATATCGCGGGGCAAGTCGCGCACTTCACGACCGTGGTCACCGCGATTTATACTGAAAATCTCCGTAGCTACTTAAACACGCACACCTTGGTCAGCCATCAGGTCGATTTGACCCGCGGTTTCTAATCAAAAGGATACAACACGCGGAAACGTTCGATGACGACCATGGCCGACTTGGGATCAAATCGCAACTCGGCGGCTTGGTAGGCCGACGTCAGCGTCGCGATCTTCGCTTCGCGCCACTGGTCGAAGTCTGCCGCGCCTTCGGCCAACGCGTGGGTGGCGTCTAGCGTGGCAAAGGGGCTGATCAGGACCTCTTCGGTGTAAGTCAGTGCCAATGGTTGCTGGTTCGGATCCACGACAACGTTGATGTCATGCGCCTCCGGAAGCGGCAAGTGATTGTGCATGTAGAGTTCAAAGCCGCTGGTGAGGGCAGTCAGTTTGCCGGCGAGCAGTTGTTCAGAATCATCGATATCTGTGATAACGCGCTGGTAGTGCAGTGTCGGGTCGAGGGCGAGTTCTTGCTTGGCGGTCTGGAAAAAGGTGTCGATAGGGTTCATTGTGGCTCCTTTCAGGGATAGAAAAGCCCGCCGGCAATCGCCGACGGACTTGTTAATTAGAATTCCTTTTGATCGGCTGCGGACAGTGACGGCTTAACGACTGACCAGTGCATGTCGTCGGCGAGGGTCTGTTCTGCATCTTCGCGAGACTTGATCTTGTCCATGTTCCAAACGATGTTGGAAATCCGGCCACCGCTGAAGTCGAACGGTTCGGTGTAGATGTAGCCTTCCTCGGAGTTCTTCTCGCGTTCCTTGATCACCTTTTGGGTGAGGTCGCGGGCAAAGAACATGTTCTCGAGTTCAGGCAGTTGGTGTTCGTCGACAAAACCTTGACTGTTCAAAGCTTCGTTGGCCTTCTTGACCATGGTGGCATCTGCGGTTGCTTCTGCTGTAGTTGACATATAAATCTCTCCATTCTACTGCAGTCGCTGATTGGAGTAGGGCTGTGTAATTAGTTTACAAGAATATTATAGCACCAGATCGCCGCGACAGTCCGGGCTTTTTTTGCTATACTAGGTTAGTTTATGAGAACGGAGGCAATATGGTGGCACATTACGACTGGCAGTTGGCTGATCAGCCAGAAACAAGTGAAATCACGGCGTTGGCGAAGACTTTAAGCGTGACGCCATTTTTGGCGCGGCTGTTGTGGCAACGTGGCATCACGACTCCTGAAGCGTGGGCGCAATTTACCAAGCCTGACATCGCGATGCTTCACGACCCGATGTTGTTGCACGATATGGACAAGGCCGTGGCGCGAATCCAGCAGGCCATTGCCAACGGCGAGAAGATCACGATCTATGGGGATTATGACGTCGATGGCTTGACGTCGACGTCGATCATGAAAGAAGCGCTGGAAGCGATCGGGGCAGAGCCAGAAGTTTTCATTCCTGACCGCTTCACGGATGGCTATGGCCCCAACGCCGCGGTTTACAAATACCTGCAGTCAAACGGCACCCAGCTGGTGATTACCGTCGATAATGGGGTCGGCGGCAAAGACGTGATCGATGCTGCGATGGCGGCGGGGATGGATGTTATCGTCACCGATCACCACGAACTGCCTGAGCAGTTGCCTGACGCGGTGGCGGTCGTGCACCCGCGTTATCCGGGAAGTGATTATCCTTTTGGTGAGCTTTCTGGCGCCGGCGTCGCCTTCAAGGTCGCGACGGCACTACTCGACGCGCCACCGGTGGATGCCATCGATCTCGCCGCGTTGGGGGCGATCTGCGACATCGTCAGCTTGACCGACGAGAACCGGATCATCGTCCAGCTCGGGCTCGCCCAGATCCGTTCAGGCGCGCGCATCGGGCTAAACGCGTTGTTGAACGCGGCAGAGATCAAGCCGGAACAGGTGAATGAGCAAACCGTCGGCTTCGGCATCGGGCCGCGGTTGAATGCGCTTGGTCGGCTGGGGGATGCCAATCCTGGGGTGACGCTGCTGACGACCTTTGATGACGAAGAAGCCGCGCGCTTGGCGACTAATGTCAACGAGCGCAACGTCGAGCGTCAAGGATTGGTGCGTAAGATCTCGCAAGAAGCCTTGGCGATGGCCCAAGCACCTGAGAATCAAGACAAGAAGACCCTGGTACTGGCCAAAGCCGGCTGGCATGAAGGGGTCTTGGGCATCGTTGCAAGCCATGTGGTCGAAGCCACAGGCAAGCCGACGTTGGTTCTGAACATCAACGCAGACGGCACCAGCGCCAAGGGGTCCGGTCGTTCCGTCGCCCAGTTCCACCTATTTAATAGTCTCGATCCGGTGCGCGAGAAGATGACCCATTTTGGCGGGCACGCGATGGCCGTCGGGTTGACGGTACCAACGGCCAATCTCGATCAGATCCATGCGGCGATGGAAAAAGCCGCGGCGGTAGCGCTCAAAGATGTGGGCAAGCCGCAACAGCAGATCGCCGCGCGCTTGACGCCGGCCGACTTGACGCTGGCCAACTATCACGACATGCGTCAGCTGGCGCCTTTTGGCGAAGGTAATCCCGAACCGGTATTCAGCCTGCGACCAGAACGGCTCGATGGCATCCGCCAGATCGGCAAGACCAAAGACCACCTGAAGTTTTCAGCGGACGGCGTTGACGTCTTGGCGTTTGGCCAGGGGGATCAAGCCGACGCGCTGGCCGCGGCGAATCAGGTTAAGCTGGCGGTGACGCTAGATGAGAACACCTGGCAAAACCGCACCAACTTGCAGTTGCGGTTGAGTGACTGGCAACTGCAACAGCCAGACGTGATCGATATGCGGCTACCGCAGGCGAGTGCCGAGCAGTTTCGTGGGGCGTATACCTACGTCTTCTTTGATTCCAAGGTGAAGGCGCAGATGACGCGGCGGTTCCAGTTTGGCGGGCCGACGGTGCTAGCCAAAGATTTAGCTCCCGACACCGCCGACGCTGTGCTGGTCGACTTACCGGCAGATGATGCCAGTTTGCAGGCGGCGATGCGCCAGCTGCAAACACCGGTGCGGGTCGTGTTTGCGGCCGATCCGGCGCGGCTTGTCCCGATCCCTCAGCGTGAAGAGTTTGGCCGCGTGCTGGTCTTCTTGCGCCAGCATCCCAATTTTGACAAGCATCACTTGCCGGCGTTGGCACAGGCCGTGCATGTGACAACTTTGCAAGCAATTTTTGTGGTACAGGTGTTTTTCGAACTCGGATTTGTTAGAATAGATGGTGCGCTGATTTCGGTCAGCGACCAGCCAACTAAACAGCCGCTGAATGCGGCACAAGCATACCAAGACCGCGCCGCCTTTTTAGCGCTCGCCGCTCACCTGCAACAAGATGACCGGGCAACACTAAGTTCGCGCCTATTACGGTCCTAATTCAGAATGTGAGGCACAATCTGCATGTCAATTAACTTCAAAGACTACATCGCCAGCGTTAACGACTTCCCGGAGCCGGGCATCGTCTTTCGTGATATCTCTCCGTTGATGGCCGATGGCAAGGCCTATGCCGCGGCAACTGACGAGATCGTCGAATACGCCAAGGATAAAGGCGTCGAAATGATCGTCGGTCCTGAAGCGCGAGGCTTCATCGTTGGCTGTCCGGTGGCTTATAAGCTCGGTGTCGGGTTTGCGCCTGCACGTAAAAAGGGCAAGCTGCCGCGTGAAACGATCAGCGCCAGCTACGACCTTGAATACGGTAAGGCGACCTTGTACTTACACAAAGACGCCATTCGTCCCGGTCAGCGCGTGTTAGTATGCGATGATTTACTGGCGACCGGTGGCACGATCGCCGCGACGATCGAACTGGTCGAAAAGCTCGGCGGCATCGTTGTGGGCACCGCCTTTTTGGTCGAGCTGACGGATCTTCACGGTCGCGATAAGATCGGCGATCACGACATCTTCACCTTGATGGAGTACGAAGGCGCGTAATCAACTCAAAATCACCAGCAGGTCCGCGGATGCGGGCCTGTTTGTCTTTTCGCTTACTTTTAGAATGTGGTACAATATTGGTATGAAGGAGTCTATTCATGGCAAAGCATAAGAAAGAAGACAAGACGCTTGTCGAGAAGATGCTCGATAAGCAAAACATCGCATATACCAGCTACACGTTTCCGACGGTGCAAGAAGGCGACGTTCAGCAGGTCCAAGTCGACCATCTCGATGTCGACGAGCACCGGATCTACAAGACCTTGGCGCTGATCGGGAATAAAACCGGCCCGCTTGTCGGCGTCGTGCCGATCGACCGCCACATCGACTACAAGAAGCTGAGCAAGGCCTCTGGCAACAAGAAGGTCGGGATGATCCCGCTCAAGGACCTGGAGAAAACCACCGGCTACATTCATGGTGCCAACACCCCGATCGGAATCCATGCGCGCCACAACTACCCGATTTTTATCGGTGAAGAAGCAGAAAGCGAGAAAGAAATTATCGTCTCTGCCGGTAAGCTCGGGCGCTCGGTCGGCATCGACCCTAAGGCCTTGGCCAAAAGTGTCCGTGCCAAGTTCGCCGATATTACCGCACTGGAACCGCAAGAATCAAACTAAGCGTCGCTACGCCTTGGCTTTCCGACGAATAGGAGGAGATCATATGTTCACAGCAAACCATAGTCGTTTCGCCACTTACGGCGTGATCGCACACCTGCCAGGAGAAATCATCGATAGCATCTGGCTGATCATTGATCAAAATCTTCAAGGCGTCATCCCGTTAGGCAACTTGTTGCGCTTCGATCTGTTGAACAACGGCGGTAAGCTCACCGTCGCGTTTTCAGAAAAAGACAGCCCGACGACCATGGCGATCGATCTGCCGTTCCAATACACCAACCAGTTTCCCGACACGGTGATGGCGTATGATGACGGTGAAAACCAAACCATCCTCTTGCCTGAAGAGGGCCACGGGAACTAAACGAATCGACTGGCGGAGGCTGGTCGATTTTTTTGCGGCAAAACAAAAAAACCGCAACCGATAACGGCTGCGGAACGCTGATAGATCAGCATTTTATGAAGGAGAGTACAGGATTTGAACCTGCGCGCCGGTATTAGCCGGTTCGACGGATTTCGAGTTGTAATCTGACGGCTTGAATGACGTCGGATTGTTGATGCACGGCCATTCTTGGTGCGATTGAAACCGTTGAAATAGGCTGAATTTGAATGAAGTGGTACTGAATTGGCACGCGAATATACTTGACGCCCATCGTGTATTCATGATGGGTTTTTCAATCTATACATCCCAGCCTTGGGCGTTCATTAGATTATCAATCAACTTGTGGGCTTCTGACATCATGACAAAGGCGGTAACCGCATCACTTAATTTCGTTTCGTCATACAGTTTCAATTGATGTGCCTTCGGATTACGATACATATACACAATTGTCTTCAACAGTGATGCAACTGCGAAATACTGATCCTTTTCATCTTGTGTTTCAAGCCGGTTACCGCGAATAAACAAAACCGGTTGCTTTAGATTAAATATTTTCGTAAGAAGGCCAGTTCCATCTAGTGTCAACCCAGACATTTTACGAAGCCGATCTAGCAATCCCTTGCTAGCTTCGAAAACTGCATGAAAATAATCCTCGTGTAGCAACTCTTCTGTACAATAGACCATCACTTGGGGGTGCAATTCCAATGGTGTTAACAGATTGCTAAACGTCTGGAGTCGGGCCAGTGCTTCAGACATAGTCGAAACTGCTTCAACCTGAAGTATTACCCCATCGTCTCCTAGCTCAAACCCATAAAAAATCAATATAGAGTTAATAGACTGCCGGATGAGATTCCAATCTTTTGGTCGAGATACAAAATTGGCGGGTTGAATTACATACTGAATAATTCGAAAAAAGGGACGTGGCGAACCACCAGCATGGTTCATTTCGTAAATAGCCGTTTCGTTTAAACGCTGCCATTTCGTAGTGTGCGACATTTGTGGAATTTGGATAATTCGTTCCTCGTCAAAATCCTTCATCCTTAGATTTGAAAACATATCGGTTATCTTCGAACCCGTCAGTTGTTCCGCAAGAATTCTAGAAATCTTTTCAACGACCTGTTGATCAATTCTTTTGCTCAATGAATGTCCCCCCCATAAACGGGAAATGCTATAACTCGGAATGGTGTTGATTAGACATGACACATTAGATATTCGACTATACCCAATTTGTCCCACTGTATTTTCGAGCCGTTATTTGAAAGAAATAATTTCTTAATCTCATTTGAAGAAACTTTTCTCTGGGTAGAAACCCAAAGCTGAGATAGTGGTAACCACCATTTCGACTGTGAAATCTTCTGCCAATCTTTGACCTGGGAAACAATTGCGGCTTCAATTTTTGCGTTAGAGGCCTTACTACGCGGCTTGGTTAATACACATAACAATATTGGGCTAATGCTTCCATTTGTTTTCAGGTATCTAGAAACCACTTTTAGCGTTTCACTTGATGTTCCGGAGTTAGCTAGCACGTAAAAATACCATATTTCCAAGTCTGAGTCTGCGTAGTTTTCGCGAATAAAATCAAATTCATCAAAAAGGCGCCTCCAACACTGATGTCGAGTTTTTGGTTCTACTGAATTGACAATTTCGTAAATCACTTTGTAAGTCTGCATACATACGATAGGGAGGACATAAGAAATTTTAATCAAAAACTCCAAGAATGATAAGATAATTTGATCATTTGGAAATTGAATTTTGTTCATCTGGGTTTTCTTTTTTAAAATTGTCAGAACTGCCTTGACTGTCGGAATGTCGGAAGATTCAATCATTTCTGAGATAGAATCATGGACGCGTTGATACTGCTTAAAAGTAAACGAAACCCGACGCCGCCGCAACACAGGAATAATTGACTGATACTTTTCAAAATGAGCCTGTTTCTGAATCTCAAAACCTTTGAATAGCTTCACCTTGGTTTCATTAAATGAAAGTTCGTGGGAACGAAACAGCTTAACCAGCATAGTCTTTACCAACTCAAGATCAGTAATTGTTCTTAAAAAAAAGCGGTAATCATCCACATAACGAGTAAAGCTGATATCAAGATGTTGATTAACCAATTCGGCTTCAATTTTTTGATCCAGAGAAAGTTGAAAGATTTCGGCAGAGACTTTAGATGAAACAGGACCTTGAATCATTCCCTTGGTGTGATTATCATTAACTTTTTGATTGAACTCGTCCAGCCATTTCAAATATTTTCCAAGTGAGGTTTTTGCATGCTCACTGGACAATCGAAAAGTTTGTACATCAATGTTTGCAAGCAGGTGTGTATAAATATTCTCAAAATATTTACTGAGATCAATTTGGAGCACGTATGGATATGTTGATTCGATTCTGTACTTGTGAAGTCTACTTTCTTCAAAGAATTGGTTCGTTTGCTCATAACCAATAAATCCGATTGCCTCGTCCTGACTTTGTTGATCTGCCTCATCATCAAAGGGGTCATACAGCATTGCAGAAAAAATACCATTTCGACCAATAATAGGTGATTCGGAATGACTTGTACGACCGCTAATACGCTCTGCTCTCGTATATATTTGATTAAGTGCGGACTCTGCAACTAATAGACTATTGTATGCAAACATAACCGTATGTTTAATATTAGGAATTGCCATAGGGCGCCAAGACTCATCAACTTTCAACGTAAAAAATTTAATCGATTCAGCAGCCCAATTCCCCCCAAAAATATATTCTGGAGATTTAACCCCTGAGGCTAATCGGGAAATATACCCTGATTTACTATCCCGTACAAATAGTGTTGATTTTGGTTTTGTCGCGAGTTCTTGAATCAATGCAGTAGTGCTCTTTCTAGTGATGATATCTGATAAGAGCGGTGGCAGTTGAGTCGCAAACATTCCGTGAATCAGAATTTCAGCGTCTTCAGACTCGGAATCACTTAACAAAAAGTTATTTAACATAAACTATTTCCCATTCGTTGTCTGCTGGGTGCTTTGCGCTAGAAAAAGTGCAATGAGTGGCCCCAGACTGCTTCTTGTGCATACATGGATAAACCCTGCGAAACAAGAATCTATCAATGTTTTCATATATATGTGTAAGTTCATTTGCCGTATTTGAGTGTCCAGAAAGTGAATGCTCGCTGCAAAAAAACCAGTGAGTATTCAAGATGGCTTTGCCACCTCTCCTAATCCCTGGCCTCGGGCGCCTCCTAAACAGGGACGCCGGAATCGTAAGTTTATAACGCTCGATTTGTGGGTGTGCCGTCAATCGAATTAAACTCAACTCTATGCCATGCTTGCCGGACCAATCGTGAGAGTGAGTGGGCGACCAAGTGCATTGGCAAGTTTGGTTAACGTATCGATGGAAGTGTTGTTACCATTTTCGATACGAACAATCGTTGTCTTAGGAACACCGGACTTGTCCGCCAGCTTCTGTTGGGATAAACCAGCTTCCTCGCGGGCTTCAAGCAACGCCATCGCGCTTGCCATTTTGTTCTTTTCTTCATTGTAGACTTCACGGTACGAAGAGTCTTTCATCATTTCCGTGAAGTAGGCGTCGAGATCACCGGTGTGTTCCATAGTGAATTCGTGCAGGTCTTTACTCATTTGTCGTCTTCCTCCTTGTAGGTTTGATAAAACTCAGCTCGTAGGTCGATGGCATGATCAATCTCTCGCTGTGGCGTTTTGTTGGTCTTCTTGGAGAAGCCATGGGTGATGACGTAATCGCCGCCAAATACGTGAAAATACAAACCGCGCTGATAGGTTTTCCCTTGTCGTGAACGCAACTCATATAAATTGGTTGTGAGCTTCTTGATCAGCAACCGTTGCGCTGCTTCTTGTAAGCCAAGTTCTTCCGTAGTATGGATGGCTAACTGTAATTTTGCTCGTTCCTTGAGTGGCAACGAGTCGAGAAATTCGATGAATTCCATGTGGCCGTTCGGCCGCTTGTAAGGTCTGAATTTTGGCTTTTCCATAGTCAGATTCTATCATATATTGAACCGTAAAACAAATATGTGACCGAGATGCGACGAACCAGATTGCTGTAAGAAACCACGAAATTACTATTTTTGACTATCGCTGATCAATTCGCGGGTCTCAGCTTCCATTTTGTCGAGGGGCTCGGTCACATAGCGTCGATCAAGGAAGTGTGCAATGTCTTTGGTATTGATTAAGACTTGAATTACTTCTGCTTGATTCGGCAAGAAGATGGTTGACAGGCATATCATTACAATCGATGGCACAAACACCTGAACTGACATTACTGCTTGTGCATAGGATCAAGATTAAGCACGCTGAGCTGGTTAGCCTAACGTTGGCCTCGAGTTTTTAGTGAACTTACAGTTGACGAAACACTAATTAAACCATCGCCTTATCTTTGCGGCACTTGAGTCATTCGTCTACCTCATAAAATTTTTATTATTTTCTACTTACTCTCGTCGTCTATGCTCTCATCAGGGGTAGATGGAACGTCGATGATCGTTGCAGTAATCTCTTTAGGATTTTTTATCGTTTTACTGTGCCTAGTCATTTTCTTTGTCACATTGGTCGTTGCTTTTAAAACATTACTAGCACTCACAGCAGTACCATGGCCAAGTTTAGTGGCCAGTGCTTTAGCCGCTTCTTTTCGAATCCGCTTACGATTTTCTTTCTTTGAAACAATCAACTTCGATGCTTCAATAACCTCAGCGTCTAAATAGTAAATCTTAACGAAACTTCCTGCGGATAATACAGTGTTAGCCTTGGGGACAGTGCTTACGATAATATCAACTTTAGCCGTTGCAAAGCTTGCATCAGGTTCAGGGACTACTAGAGCATACTTGATGTCCAGTGTAGCAAATAATTCTCTAGTTTGATCTAAACTAAGGCCGCTTATATCTGGCACCTTCACATCGTTAAGATGCCTCTTGTTATGTTCATCCAACTGATGATTAGTAACATCAGCAGCAGCTTCAACAGCATTTCCGGCAATATTCAAGGTTTTGTCGAGTGTTTTAGTGAGCTTGGAAACACCCTTAGACTCTACTAATTTGTCCGCGGCTTTAATAAATTTATCTAATTTACTATCTTTTGCAGTCATTTTAAATTCCTCCGTTTCATTGATTAAATCCGATAACTCTAAGCAATTTGGCGTATTAATAAAGGTCTAGTCAGCATTGTTGATCATTGCGTCACGAGTTTCTTTTTCCATCTTATCAAGGTACTCTGTCACATACCGTCGATCTAACAAGTGCGCGACGTCACGGAAATGGTCGTTGGTCCACATGTACATCTGAATGATTTGATCCAAAGTAGCACGTTCCAGCTTCTCGTCTCCGGCTTTTCGGGCAATTTCTGCTTCCGCAAACATCTTTTGAACCATTTCGACGTGATCGACCAAACCGTTAACAGAATTGTCTTGGTGTTCAAGTTTCTCTGACTGCCAGCTGCGCCAGTCGGCATCGTTGAGATACAAGTCGTTAGGCGTCACTTGCAACGCCTCACACAGCTGCATAATCGCTTTGGCAGACGGTGCCGAAATTGCCCGCTCAAACTTAGACACGCTTTGCTCAATGCTACCCATTGCATCAGCAAGGTCTTTTTGCGTCATGCCGCGTTCCATACGAATACGCTTAATATTTCTAGCGAGCTTCTTGTCGATACCTTCTTCACTTTTTCCGAACATGAGTTGATTTCTCCTTTTTGTAGCCTTACTTGAAGCTTAATGAAACCCATTGAAAGTGTCAAGGAATAATTAAACGAAACCTGTTTGTAACTTACCCAAAAAGGTTGATAAGTTTCTTCGAGGATGGTATGATACAGCCATAGCAGATTATAAACCCATACCTGTTAAATTCAAACCAAAAGAGGTGATTATATGTTAGTCGATAAGAACATGCTCATGCAGCTAGGATTTTCCGGTTACAAAGCCGGACAGATTATCCATCAATGCAAGCTGAACCTGGTTGCAGACGGTCATTGCTTCTATGCAAACCGCAAGTGCGGCCAAGTCCCACTCCACGCCATCGTCAGTCTGTTAGGCTTCAATCCATTTGAAGATCTGGCAATGGTCACGTAACACCACGCCGCCGCGCGCGGCGTGCAGCGCGAAAGCCGCTAGCGCGAGCGGCGGCGGTCGGCGTTAGCCGGCCGCCCAAGCCCCCGTATTCTAACAGGGGGGCACAAAATGACAACAACAATCCGAAACGAGGCAGAAAACACAAGCGATTCACCGCTATGCACGGCAATCGGCTGTTCGCAGACGGCGAACTCAGAGCACACGAGGTGAGCAATGGACAAAACAATGATGAATGGCCGTGATCATACTGGACACGGCTGGTTGGTGGAATTTCGCCAACAGATGACTGATGCCGGTATCAGTCAAACGCAACTTGCGGCGCAATTAGGCATGACGCGCTCCTATGTCAATCGGCTGTTAAATGGGCGCGCTGCACTGACAGAAGAAATGCAACGACGCCTAGGCCACGCGCTCCTTGGCCTGACCAATCGTGATTCGATGTTTATCTTAGTCGATTACGTGCGGGTGCGGTTCAATACGCAAGACGCCGAGTATGTGTTCAAGAAGCTGTTTCCAATGAACAGGGACTTCTTCTCCTTAACTGAAAAGGCATTTTATGGGTTCGACTACACGATTCAGCGTGGCGATATTTCAATCATGAGTACCCGCGTGGGCGGCCCGAATGCCTATCTGGGAACAATGATTGAGATGCACGGCTCTGGTTGCCGTCAACTAGAGGCGGTACTTGTCCGAGATGGGCTGACTTGGTTCGACTTTTTTCAGGCCTGCGATGACCTAACTGGGATCTACAAACGGGTTGACTTCGCCATCAATGATACCGTCGGGATTATCGACATTCCCCACCTGATTCAAAAAGTCGAAAAAGAAGAACTAGTGAGCTTGTTCAAGAGTAAAGGCGCAATCGAAACCATTAAGAAAGGCCGCGTCGGAAAAACCGTTCAATTCGGTTCACCGCAAAGTTTGGTGCAAATGATTGGCTATCAAAAGGACATCGAGCAATATTTCAAAAACAAAATCGACTATCCAGAGGATTCTCCAATCCTCAACCGGTTTGAAGTCCGACTTCGCGACCAGCGTGCTCAAAAAGCCATGAAGGAACTGCTGGCCTGCAAAGACGCCGAAACGGTCGTCTTCGGGATCATCAACCATTACTTGCGGGTCGTAACGCCACAAGGCTCAAAGAAATTAGCCGATTGTCCACTAGATCCAGACTGGCAAACTTTTATCGGCGATAACCGTAATCGCTTGAAACTAGCAATGCGGCCAGAACCAATCACGATGGACAGCGTGCTGAACTGGCTGACCAAGCAAGTCGCGCCCAGTCTGAAAATGGTTCAGCAAGTCGATTCACTCAATGGTACTGACATGATCGCGGATATGATTAACGAGGCTGAATTATCGCCGCAACAGAAGACGTTACTCAAGGAGGTATTTGAACAAGCGCAACATGAAGACGAAAAAAAACAAAGCAACGAATGGACGTGATTGCACGCACCCGATACTTTGCCCTAGACAAGCCAAGTATATCATGGTCAACGACCAAAGCAAGCGTGCCTTCAATTATTTGGAGGTATGAAATGAGCATTACCCAAGCACCTAATGGCACCTATGCTGTCAGTGTCTCGTTTGGCACTGATCCCGTCACCGGCAGGCGCCGCCGCAAAAAGAAACAAGGCATTCATTCAATGGCGGCTGCCCGCGAAGTTGAAAAGGAGATGATGCGCACTAGCGTCGACCGACTGTTCAATCAAGAAACAGTCACCTTCGACGAGTTATTCGAGCGGTACGTGAACCGCGTTAAGATCCATATTAAGCCGTCCTACTTGCAGTCACAACGCGCCGTGTACAAGCGCTATATCCAGACATTCTTCGTCAATGCCGATATTAAGCGCCTGACTAGCGAGCATATACGCGACTTTCAAGAATGGCTCACCGAAGAACGCGATTTGAGCAACAACACCAACAACAAGACCTTGATTGAGTTGAAGCTGATTCTCGACGTTGCCGTTGAGGAGAAAGTGATTGTCGAAAATCCTTGTATTGGCGTAAAGAAGCTCAAAATCGAACGCAAGAAAATGGAATTCTACACGCCTGATGAATTTCACGCGTTTACCGAGCTGATTCACCTGCCAGAGGAATTCGACTGGTATGTGTTGTTCTCACTACTGTTCTTCTCTGGCCTGCGGGTCGGCGAACTTTGCGCGCTAGACTGGTCGGATCTCGACTTCAAACGCAAAGAGCTGACTGTCAGCAAATCTGTGTTCCGACGCGGCGGCGTGGATATCATTACGCCACCAAAGTCTAAGGCCAGCAACCGCCGCATCAGCCTCAACCAAGGCATGATCGCCTTGCTTCTGCAATGGCGTGAACAGCAACAGGAACTGTTTAAGCACGACTTAGGCCTTGACTGGAGCGAAGATACGCCGATGTTCCAAGCAACGCTGATACGCCGCAACAAGCACACGATCCGCATGCGCTACAAACGTATCTGCAAGCGTGATCCCACGATGAAGCAGATTCGGATTCACGATTTCCGGCACTCACACGTCGCCTTGCTGATTGATCAAGAAACAGAGTACACGATCATAAAGGAACGACTGGGGCATGCCAGCATCGTCACAACGATTGACACTTACGGGCATCTTTTCCCCAACAAGCAACGCGAAACAGCTGATGCCCTCGATAAATTCTTCTAAGAGAAAGGTTTGAGCACATGAAATTCCGAACACGTTTGCCGCCAAGAACGGCGGTCTGATTTTTCGAACTGGTACTGCACTGGTACTGGAAGGCCGATTTCGACCCAAACAAGCGTTTGAAAGCAACAAAAAACCGCAACCCCGAAAGGTCGCGGAACGCTGATATATCAACGTTTATGAAGGAGAGTACGAGATTCGAACTCGTGCGCCGGTATTAGCCGGTTCGACGGATTTCGAGTCCGTTGCATTACCACTCTGCCAACTCTCCATAACAACGAGTTCTAGTATAGCAAATAATTAGGTTTTTGCAAAGGAAACTTTAACAACGCCCGGGATGTCGGTATACTAACACTATTAACTCTTTAAAGGACGTGTGAACGTGAAACTGTCACTCATCAAACTGCCTGCATTGTTTGGGGTTTTATACGCACTCTTCACCGCGATCATATTGATCGTTGCCACGATTTACGCCGTTACTAAAGGCTTCTCAACCGAACAAGTCGGGGCGACGTTAATGAATTGGGAACCGCATTGGTGGTATCTGAGCATCATCGGTGGGCTATTGCACCTCATCAGTTTCATCCGGTCCAAGAGTCCTCGGTTGCTCATCAGCAACACCGTGGGGATCTGCCTTTTCATCGGCTATGCGCTTGTTCCAAATTACAGCTTGATCCTGCTGATCGTGCATCTGATCGTGATCGCCACGATCACCAAGACGCAGCTGAAGTCGGACAAACCAGTTGTTAGTGAGGTGTCGTGATGGCGTGGTTTAAGCGTAAGAAAGACGACGACGATGAACTGACAAGCAAGAACTATGATTTTGCCAGCATGGTCAAGTCTGCCCGCGAAAGCGATCCAAGTCGTTTCAAGCAGGTGCAGGCGGCTTTTAAGAAAAACCGCCAGGCCAAAAAGCAGAAGAAGAATTCGAAATAGTGATTAGCCAGCGCAATGCTGGTTTTTTGTTTGCACGGAATGTGGGTTGATGAAACGGTTTATAAGGAAAAAATGATTCATTCATACGGAATTTAATTGAATAATTTTCGCCCATAATCATGAGGTGATTCCCAATAACCATTGGGCTGTCCGTCATCAATTAACGGCTAATCCTTATAATAGGTAGTTTCTTGCTTTACAGAAAGATTGTGAAATAATATTTTAGTTGAATGCCCGTGCGACGATGCGCATTTGACGACGAATATATTTTTTCACAAATGGACCAATCAGTGCTATGCTATGATTATGATGAATACTGAAAGAGCAAAAATGACAGCTGGAGAATCTTACCAAGAGTTTGACCCAGAGCTGATCGCCCGGCGGAAACTGGTGCGGGCAGCGCTGATCAAGATCAATCAGCTTGACGACAATGATCAACGTAACGCGCAGATTAAGGCGTTGCTTGCCGATGTCGGGTCAGATTTCTTCGCTGAGGCGGGGATCGAATTCGATTATGGATTCAACATTCATATCGGCGAGCATTTTTATGCCAATTACCACCTCACGCTTCTCGACACTTGTCCGATCACAATCGGCACCCATTGTTATGTTGGTCCCGATGTGGGCTTCTACACGCCGGTGCACCCGCTGGCGTCACGCTTGCGTGATGCCGACGTGGAGCTGGGCAAGCCGATCACCGTTGGCGACAGCGTGTGGATCGGCGGGCACGTGACGATCTTACCAGGGGTGACGATCGGCGACCGTGTGGTTGTCGGTGCCGGTTCGGTAGTAACCAAGTCGTTTCCATCTGATGTTGTGATCGCCGGGAATCCGGCGCGAGTCATTCGCCAACTCGATGCTCATGGGGATGTGATGACTGATAAATAGAATTAAGATCAGACTATCCGCTCTGAATCGGTAGTCTGGTGATCGTGATGCCACCGAAGCGTCTGGGTTCAACCAGATGGCGACGGCGACAATCAATCTTGTTACCGCAGGCACTACAGACGGCGTCAACGACCCGTTGCCTGGCAGGGATGGCATCACGATGACGGTCGACGGGAACTAGGAGCATTTTTATTTTAAACAGGCAAAATATTAATAAACGACTATTCATTCCGACGGTGGCATTATTCTTGATCGTTTCAGCCGCGTTGTTACTCGGTGGTAACACCCTCAAGACGTTGCTGGTAGGCATGATGGCCGGCATTACCGCGCACTTCAGCTGGTTGTATCTAGGCATCTACATCATCAACTTCGTGTTCTTCTTGGGCTTGGCCTGCAGCCACTTGGGCAAGATCAAGCTCGGTGATCCTGATGATAAGCCGCTGTACAGCAACTTCCAGTGGGGGAGCATGGTGTTTGCCACAGCGATCGACGCCAGCATCTTGATGCTGAGCATGACCGATCCGCTGCGTTACGTGCAACAACCGTTGTTTGGCGCCAAAGCCATGTCCGCGCAGAACTATCAAAACGCCCACATGCTCGGCCAATTCGATTGGGGTCCCATGGCCTGGATGATGTTTGCCTCTGCGGCGGTCATCATCGGGTACATGATGTTCGTTAAGCACGTCCACGTGATGGCACTGAGCGACGCGATGCCGCTGTTACAGGGCAAAAGTCGCACCAAGCGGTCATTGCGCTTGATCGTTAACTTTTTGGTTGTCTTTGGCATCATGGGCGGCATCGGTTCGTCGGTCGGCATGGAGATTCCCGTGTTGGCCAGGATCATCGCCCAGATCACGAACGTGCCAGATACTATCTGGTTGAAGCTCGCGATGTTTGTGGTGTTGCTGGTGATTTTTGCACTGACCATGGTGCAAGGACTCAAAGGCGGCATCGATCGTCTCAGTTCCGCCCATATCTGGACGGCGATCGGCTTTTTAGTCATCGTGTTGATGGTCGGCCCGACCGGTTCGATCATCCGTTCTGAGATGCACAGCCTGGGTGATTTGGTCACTCACTTTGCAGCCATGAGTACCGGCTTGACGACAGGTGGCAGCGGCATCGATCCAGTTAAGTCCGAAACGGTCTTTTACTGGGGCTGGTGGCTGACCTACATGCCGTTCATGGGCTTGTTCATCGCACGGATCTCTAAGGGCCGCACGATTCGCCAGGTCATCTTCGGAATGCTGGGCTTCGGGGCACTTGGGTGCATGAGCTTTTATGCGATCCTGGGCGGCTATTCTCTGGCACTGCAACAAAGCGGTGCGGTGGATCTGATCCACACGCTGAATACCCAAGGTCAGGCCGCAACGATCGCCCAGATTTTGGCGACCTTGCCATTCAAGTACGTCATGTTGGTGATTTACGCGGTTTGCTGTTTCATTTTCTTGGCAACAACGGTATCGTCATCAGCGTATATCGTTTCGGCGTTTACGTCGACGCGCTTGAAGGCGACCCAGCAGCCGAGTCTGCTCAATCGCATGGTCTGGATGGGGATCTTCATGTTGTTCGCGTTTGGCATTGTGTTTGTCGGCGGGTTCGACACGGTGCAAGCCATCTGTTCGGTCGCGGGCTTCCCACTGATCTTCGTCTCAGGTTTGCTGATCTTCTCGACGTGGAAACTGTTGATCAAAGATCGCAGTGTTGCGCCTGCACCAGCACCTGCCAAGATCAAGCGGCATGTTCCGGCTGTTTTGCCGGTGGTGCATGACTCGTTGCATAACTAAACTAAAAAGAGCTGCGGCTAATATTGGTTAGCTGCCATCACAAACACCGGTGTTTCGCCATCCACTTTTCTGGAGGCGTGGCACCGGTGTTTGTGTTTGCGGTCACAGCGGTCGTGAGATCGAATTATTCGTCAATAAAATGACAATCTATGAATGCAGGCGTCGTCTTAAGGATCCCAATGACACGAGTAAATGGCACAAAAGGTTAATCTAGCGCGATTGGTAGCGCTTTTAAAATAACGTCTGGTATTTAAATATTCATTATAATTTATGTTGATTATAAGATTTTTAAGCGTTATACTAATTGCATGAGTTAATGATACTGATAGGGGGATACTTATATGTTGAATGAAGACTACATCCAAACCGTGAATATCGCACTCGAACGTTTACTCGTTTATGAAACCGTGTTCAAAGAATATGGACTGACCTGCCACAAACTCGAGATCGGGAACTGTTTGGCTACGGAAAGCTTCTCGCAACTCCATGACTACTTTAGCCGCAACGTCTTGCGCTTCAACCGTTTTGTTTCCGACTGCAGTAAGATCCAGGCGCCAAAAGGCTACACAACGTTCAACCGGACATTCATTTATTGTCTGGAACAAACGCAACACGCCGTTTCGATGATGCTGATGGCGATCGAAGACTCAGGGGTCAACCACCCGCTGTACGATCGCGGCGTCAAGATGCAAGAACAAGCGCGTGCAGAACTCGATGCTGCTTTTGCCACCATCGATGCCAAAGCCATTTAATCCATAACGATCCAAGCCGTATCGACCCCCTCAGGTTGATCCCCAAAAGCGGCCCGGATACACCAAAACCGGCAAGACTCATCATCGGAGTCCTGCCGGTTTTTTGCGGTGTTTAATTGGCTGGTTGATTCAGGTACCCGGCGTCTAGCAGCCGAGCGATGACGCGGTAAAGCAACTCTTCGCTGAAGTCGCGGGTTTCTGTCAGCTGGTGTTCAGCTTCGAGTGCGAGATCGGCATCTGGGTTGGCCGCGTGCCAAGCTTCCAAACGAGCTTGGATCTGCGGTTCCGTGTAATGCTCGCTCATCATTTCGTCGGTGGTGGCGCTGATAAGTTGGCGTAACTTGATGTCCAAAATGATTCACCTCCGTTCTTGTCAGTGGATAGTTTTATGAGAAAAGGTGCAGGTCCTTAAAACGAGCACACAGGCTGGCACCGTATGTGATTCAGGCAACTAAGGGATAGCTTACAGCAAATTGTATAATAATTGTCATGATTGGCGAATATATTTGTGCTAAGCGGGCGCGGCTGAGTGTGAATATTTCCCTATATATCAGTAATCCTACAAGATGTAACAACGTATGGAAAGCCTACCTCATTTCTAGTATGATGGATAGATGGAAACTGATTGGCAACAATGGGCGCAAAGCGCGGCAACGCCAGCGCTAGCCCAGGCGCTTTTAGGCGCAGAACTGATGGTAGATGGCTGTGGCGGGTTGATTGTGGAAACCGAGGCGTATCTTGGCGCTAGCGACCAAGCCGCACATGCGTACCAAAATCATCAAACGCGGCGTAATCAGGCGCTGTGGGCGCCACCCAGCACGATCTATGTGTATCAAATGCGCCAATATTGCTTGTTGAATCTCAACGTGCAGGCGCAAGGGGTCCCGGAATGTATCTTGATCCGGGCGTTGGAGCCGACGCGCGGGTTGGTCACAATGACCCAGCGCCGCCACCGAGAGGGGGTGGCGATCGCCAATGGTCCGGGCAAACTGTGCCAGGCGCTGGCGTTGACCTTGGCGGATAACGGCATGCCACTTGGTCGCGGTCGCGTCGCTCTCAGACTCAACGCCGCCTTACCGCAGACGATCGCCTGCGGCCCGCGTGTTGGTGTGCCCAACAAAGGTGAGTGGACGACCGCACCATTGCGTTATTGGGTCGCGCACAATCCGTATGTCTCAGGAATTTCACGGCGTGCAGTTGATCTGCACCAGAAAGGATGGCAACATGCCACAAACGAACATGCTTGATTACATCGGCGATAAAATGGACGCCTTGGATTTTGACGGGGACTTGGATCTCAATTGGGATAAGCAGGCCCATGTGCTTGAAGTTGAGATGACGATGTATGTCGATGCCGCAGATGGCTACGAAGTCGAAGACCAAGACGGCCAAGAGATTAAGTCTGGCGGCGAGGTCGATTATGCCGACGCGATCTTGTTTTACGATTCGACGCGGGTCAAAGGCGAAGACTATGCCGACAACTACCTGGCAATTTTTGGCTTCTCCGGTAGAAAAGGGATTGAACAGGCCAAAGTCGATGCCCTGTTCGTCTACATGCAAGACCTGCTTGATGACGGGCAAAGCGACCTGTTTGATTTTGTTGATGGCACCAGTGATGCGGAAACCTTCGAACTGAACTTCGATCAGGCCAAATACGACGCGGCCTATGCGGCACAACCGGCGGCTGCCAAGCAGAACTTTTTACCGTATCCGAAATATTAGGAGGGTCAAAATGGATGATTGGATCGCACTCACGATCGATACCAGCACCGAAGCGGTCGAAGCGGTTGCCAATTTCATGATGGAAGCCGGCGCGGCTGGCGTCGCAATCGACGACAGCGCCGACTACCGCCGGACCGTTATCACCAAGACCGGCGAGTGGCTGGATCCGGATAGCATCCCCCATCGCCAAAGCGGTGCCGGGGTGACGGGCTATTTTGCCCCGCACACGCACCTGGGCGAATTGAAGCAGACGCTTGCCGCGCGGGTCGCCCAGCTGCCAAGCTTTGGCCTGGCCAAAGGGACCGGCGAGATTAGCGTCGACGATATCGCCCAGGCCAACTGGGCCAACCAGTGGAAGCAGTATTACCATCCCTTGCGCATCACGCGCTATCTGACGGTGGTGCCCGACTGGTTGGATTACACCCCGCAACAAGTTGGCGAGGTGATCGTGCGCTTGGATCCAGAGATGGCCTTTGGCACAGGATCGCATCCCACAACTGCCTTGATGCTACAGATGCTAGAAACGATTATTCGCGGCGGTGAATCGATGATCGACGTCGGCACTGGCAGTGGGATTTTGGCCATCGCCGCCCGGCAACTTGGGGTGGCAGACATCCTGGCGACCGACGTCGATGAGATTGCCGTGGCTAATGCCGAGGCTAATCTCGCGTTGAACCCTGTCGATCATATTCGCGTGATTGCCAACGATTTGCTCAGCGGGATCGATCAACAAGCAGATATCATCTGCGCCAACATCCTCGCAGAGGTGTTGTTGCCGCTGATTCCTCAGTTGCCAGCGCGGCTGAGGGCACAAGGCGTGGTCTTGTTGTCGGGGATTTACTACGATAAAGAGCAGGCGATCGTGGCAGCTTTGGAACAAGTTGGCTTGACCGTCGTGGCTTCGCGCCATTCAGGCGACTGGGTGGGGCTGGCCGCCAAGGTGGTGACGCCATGAATCGGTTCTTCACGAAGCAACCGTTGCAATCAGGCAGTACCGTCACCTTAGAGTCCACGATTCAAAAACACGCCATCAAGGTGTTGCGGATGGCTGAAGGCGCGAACCTGGAAGTCGTTGACACCGCCGGGCATGCGTTTGTCGCCGAGGTCTTGGCGACGGCACCCCTGCAAGTGCAAGTCGGGGCAGCAATCACCAAACGCGTCGAGCTACCGGTGGCCGTGACGCTGGTTTGTGGCGTCGGCAAAGGCGACAAGGCAGATTGGATCGTGCAAAAAGCCACCGAGCTTGGCGCGACGACCATCTTGTTTGCCAACACTCAGTGGGGAACCGCGCGCTGGCACGACGACAAAGTCGCCAAGAAAATCGCGAAGCTCCAGGCCATTGCGACCGGTGCGGCGGAGCAAAGCCACCGGAATTTTGTGCCGACAGTCGGTTTCACGCGGCTGAACGACTTGACCTTGGAGGAGGGTCAAGTTGGTTTGGTTGCTTATGAAGAAGCGGCTAAACATGGTGAAGCCGCGCAGCTCGTCAAGACCATTGCCCAGCATCCTAAGCGTTTGGTTGCGGTTTTTGGTCCTGAAGGGGGCTTGAGTCCAGACGAAGTGTCCAAGCTTGGCATGAAGGGATTCGTCACAGCTGGGTTGGGGCCGCGGATCATGCGTACGGAAACGGCACCACTATACTTACTTAGCGCTATCAGTGCTTTGTTAGAATTACAGGAGATCTAATCACATGCAAAAATTGCTCGCTTGGTCTAAGTCTAACGCCGGAATCATCATCTATGGCGACGTTATCCTCACCTTGATCATGCCATGGATCATCAAGCTCGTCGGCGGCTCTATCGCGCTACGTGTCGGGTTGTTGTTCATCGTGATCAACGGTTTATGGTCGTTGTGGGTGGGGCGTTTGATGCGCAAAGCCCACCTGCCGTGGTGGTATAGTCTGGCAATGCCAGTGTTGTTTGGCCTAATGGTGTTCTTGCGGTTTGCCAAATATAATTATTGGTTCTTGCCGATCTATTGGGTTTTAACCATGTTAAGCTGGTCGCAAAAGGAATAACGCGGTATCATCTGAGTTGAATCAATGTTAAGAATCACTCGGTCGCTGCAGCTTTGCGCCGGTGACCGCGTCTGAGGAGGAGCATTATGGCAGAAGAAATTGAACTGACCCAAGATCAGGTGCTGAATATGTGCAAGGCGTACATGAGCCCTGAGCACGTGGCGTTCGTGAAAAAGGCGTATGACTTTGCGGCTTACGTTCATCACGATCAGCGTCGCAAGTCTGGCGAACCTTATATCATCCATCCCATTCAAGTTGCCGGGATCTTGGCCGACCTCAAGATGGATCCGGTGACGGTCGCCAGCGGTTATTTGCATGACGTTGTTGAAGATACAAACATCACTTTGGGCGATATCCAAGAGGTTTTTGGCAAAGAAACCGCCGTGATCGTCGATGGCCTCACTAAACTGTCGAAGGTGACCTATGTCGCCCACAAAGACGAACTGGCTGAAAACCACCGCAAGATGTTGCTGGCGATGGCCAAAGACATGCGTGTGATCCTGGTCAAGCTCGCGGATCGCTTACACAACATGCGGACGTTGATGCATCTGCGGCCGGACAAGCAGCGGCGGATCGCTAACGAAACGTTGGAGATCTACGCCCCGCTTGCAGATCGTTTAGGGATCAGCGCGATCAAGTGGGAGTTGGAAGACCTCAGTCTGCGCTACTTGAACCCGCAACAATATTATCGGATCGCCCAGCTAATGAAATCCAAGCGAGGCGAGCGAGAAGCCTATATTCAAGGCGCGATCAAAGAGATCAATGCGGCGCTGGCCGACCTCAACATGCATTACGAGATCTACGGACGTCCGAAGCACATCTATTCGATCTACAAGAAGATGCGCGACAAGCACAAGCAGTTCGATGAACTGTACGATTTGTTGGCGGTGCGTGTCATCACCCAGACGATCAAAGACTGTTACGCGGTGCTCGGGGCCATTCATACCAAGTGGAAGCCGATGCCTGGGCGGTTCAAAGACTATATTGCGATGCCAAAAGCCAACATGTACCAAAGTCTGCATACAACGGTCATCGGGCCCAAAGGCAAGCCGCTGGAAGTTCAGATCCGTACTGAGGAAATGCACCACGTCGCCGAATATGGTGTCGCGGCGCACTGGGCTTACAAGGAAGGCCAGACGCAAGAGGTCCACTACGACAAGTCCGGCAAGAAACTAGACATGTTCCGCGAGATTTTGGAGTTACAAGACGAATCCGACGACGCCAACGACTTCATGGAATCGGTCAAAGGCGACATTTTCTCCGACCGTGTCTATGTCTTCACGCCGCGCGGCGATGTTTTTGAGCTACCAAAAGGCGCCGGGCCGCTAGATTTTGCCTACTTGGTGCACACTGATGTTGGGAATAAGACCGTCGGCGCCAAGGTCAACGGCAAGATCGTGCCGCTGAACTATCAGCTCAAAAACGGCGACATCGTCGAAGTACTCACTAGTGCTGGCTCCAAACCGAGCCGCGACTGGGTCAACTTGGTCTTCACCTCAAGGGCTCGCAACAAGATCCGGCGCTACTTCAAGCAGGAAGACAAGGAAGTCAACGCCGTCAAAGGGCGCGATATGCTTGAACGGCAGTTACTGGACACCGGCTATGCTCCGAAGGACTTTTTCGCACCTAAGCCCGCCATGGCAGAACTCTTACAGCGGCTGAACTTCAACCATGAAGACGAGCTGATGAGCGCGATCGGGTATGGGGAATACACCCCGAAGATCATCGCCAACCGCCTGACGGAAAAAGTCCGCCGGCAAAAGGAAAAGGCTGACCAGGCCGCCAAAGAAAAAGCGATCCTCGACGCCCACCAGAAAGTCACCACCGTCAACCGCGACAAGCCGACACAAAAGCCGACTTCGCGGACGCAAGAAGGCATCGTGATCGAAGGCGTCGATAATCTGCTGGTCCATCTCGCCAAGTGCTGTAACCCGGTTCCCGGCGACCCGATCGTCGGTTATGTGACCAAGGGCCGTGGCGTGACGATCCACCGCACCGACTGCCCGAACGTCGCCGCGGATTCTGAGATGGCCGGGCGTTTGATCGATGTCAGCTGGCAGAATCTCAACGATCAAAGCCAGCTCTTCGACACCGACCTGGAGATTTATGGCTACAACCGTTCCGGCTTGTTGAACGACGTCTTGCAGACGCTCAACGCCCAAACCAAGAACTTGAACAACGTCATCGGCCGTGTCGACCACGATAAGATGGCCGACATCCACGTCACCGTCGGGATCCGCAACCTGGCGCATCTCGACCGGATGATGGATGCCATCAAGAACATCCCCGATATTTACGAGGTCAAGCGGACGCAAGGCTAGCCCTTCTTAACAAACAAAACACCACTTTACCAGCAATCACTGCCGGTAAAGTGGTGTTTTGTTTTCAGCATTAACCGAGATGTTCCTTGAAGAAGCCATCGATCTTTTCAAAAGGAATGATCGCGGTTTTGTCGTAAAGATCCATGTGGTGCGCGCCAGGCACGATGTACAGTTCTTTAGGTTCTTTGGCTTGCGCATAAACTTGTTCTGGGATCACCTTGAGCGGGGCGTGTTCTGCTGCAATCAGCAGGATCGGCCGCGGGCTGATCCAGTCCAGGTGCGTCAACATCGGGAAATTCATCAAAGGCAGGTAACTGGTTGCGGTGATCTGGGTGGTATCTAAAGGGTGGTAGGCTCGCGGAGTCCGATAATATTCGTAAAGATCCCATGTTTCTGGGTCCACCTGGGCCTTTTCTAACTGCACCGGGGCAAAAGGGGCGCCTAAAGCCGGATGGTCGCCTGCAAAATCTAAGTTCCGTTGCGCCGCCAGGTCGGCTAACATCGCCTGTCGCTGCGTCGGATCAAAACTGCTGAAGTCGGAAGGGTTATACATGCTGACGGTGGCGACGGCCTTGATCCGGGTGTCGACTTGCGCGGCACTTAGAAAATAACCGCCGCTGGCACAAACCCCGAGGGCGCCAATTTTTTCAGCGGCGACGTAAGGTAGCGTGCTGAGATAATCGACGGCGGCGCTGACGTCTTCCACGTAGATTTCAGGTGAATCGAGGTTGCGCGGCGAGCCGCCGCTGTAGCCTGTGAACGAATAATCAAAGGCGATGGCCACAAACCCGCGTTTTGCTAATTCATTGGCGTAGATGCCCGAGGTTTGTTCTTTGACTGTGGTGTTTGGTCCGCCGAGAACTAATGCCTGGTGTTGCGTGGTCAAATCTAAATCTCGGCGCGTGTAGAGATCGGCCGAGATTTTGATGCCATACCGGTTGTGGTATTGGACTGGCGTGCGTTTAACCTCTGGATCCAGCTTAAAAATGTAATTCCCATATTCTGCCATCATGTGACCTCCTAAAATGTGCTTGTGTTATCAGTGGTACTAAGCTAACATAGCACCTAAAGTGCACTTTAGGTCAAGGAGATGATGATAGTGGCTTTAAGCATTGGCAAAGTCGCCAAACAATTAAACTTACCGATTTCGGCGATTCGGTATTACGACAGCGCGGGATTGATCCCAGGATTAGAACGCAACGCTGCGGGCAAGCGGCTGTTCAACCAAGATAACGTTTTGATGCTAGAAACGGTTAACTGTCTGCGCGAAACCGGCATGCCGATCAGAGACATCAAGCATTATGCGGATCTGGTGCGTGAAGGCCCAGCAACGCATGACGCACGCTACCAGCTGCTCCAAGCGCAGCAAGCAAAAGTGCAACATGACGTGGAGGCGCTCCGGAAGAACATGGCGTATATTGGTGATAAATTAAGGTATTATGCCCAACATCCGGAAGTATGATGCAAAAGGCTATCGTTGTAGTGGATGCACAACAGGTTTTGACGATATTCGGTTAAACCAACAATCGGCGCGTGTTCAAACCAACAATAATGACCAAAATCTCACGTTGAGTCTGATAAAACCGCGTGTTACGCTAGTTGTATTGATTTTCTTACCGGAAGACGGGCGAGTGGCCACGGGTGTTGGCTGAAATAGCGGAATGTTTTGCGCTTGTTGAGATTAGGTTCGAGACAGACGCATTATTCGTTTAGAGGATGAATAGGAGAAATTATGCGAGCAGTTATTCAACGGGTCAGCAAGGCGCAGGTCACCATCGACGGTGCCGTGCATGGTGCGATCAAGCAAGGGTTCATGGTTTTATTAGGCGTCGGTCCCGATGACGACCAACAAGATGTCGATTACCTCGTCCATAAGATCAGCAAGTTACGTGTGTTTTCGGATGCCCAAGGGAAAATGAATTTGGATATTCACCAGATCAATGGTAGTATTTTATCGATCTCCCAGTTCACGCTGTATGCCAGCACCACGCACGGCAATCGCCCGAGTTTTATCGCCGCTGCGGGGCCAGAGCTGGGTGAGCGGTTGTACCTGCAGTTTAACCAGGCGTTAGAAGCAACAGGGCTGACGGTTGCCACCGGTGTTTTTGGCGCTGATATGCAGGTGGCATTGGTGAACGATGGACCGGTCACGATCATCATCGATTCTAAGGATAAATAGGAGAACAACTAGAGTGATTACCAACGCGATCTGGGACCTTGACGGGACCTTATACGATACTTACCCAGGCATTTTGAAAGCATTACATGAGACGTTGTTGAGCATCGACGTCAAGATCGACCAAGACGAGCTTTACAAGATCATCAAACACGGCTCTGTGACGGAAACCGCGCTGCGCTTTGCCCGCCAGCAAGGTTTAGTCGAAGCTGAGGTCTTGGCGGAATACCACCGGCGCGAGGCGCTCGAGGTCATGAAGGCGACCCCGTATCCGCAAACTGCCGCCGTGCTCAAGGCGGTCAAAGACGCCGGCGGCAACAACTTGTTGATGACGCACCGTGATGACAAGGCCTGGACCTTGCTTGCTCGCAACGGGTTGGACACGCTGTTTCTAGGCGGCGTCACTAGTGATCTGCACCTGGCACGCAAGCCCAAGCCTGACGCGGTGCTGTATCTTGTTGATCGCTTCCAGCTGAACCCCGAGCGCACCGCGATGATCGGCGATCGCCGCCTCGACGTGATCGCCGGGCAAGCCGCCGGGGTCCAAGGGGTGTATTTCAACATCGACAAGCTCAACGACGCGCCGATGGCCGACCACCAAATCGAAGAATTACTGGACATCGTGCCGTTGCTTGGCAAGTAAGCCATTTTCCAAAACAACACCCCTGTTTCGCAAATCGCGAAGCAGGGGTGTTTGGTGTCTAGTCGTCGCCGTAGGAGAATTCGCGGCGATCGATCGTGCCGCTGTCTAAGAACCAATAGTGATGCCAATCGCCGCGCAAAGCTGTGAACGGCACCGGTTCTTTGCCGGCGGCTTGGACTTTTTCAATCAGATAGTTCCGTAAGATCCAAGGGTCGTTTAACGATTGTTGCGTCAGATTCAACAGGTGTTCGAGCTTGGTGAGGCTGATGTGCAGATCTGAGGCGACCTGTTGCTTGGTTAGGCCGCTGAGTTTCAGGTTGGCGTCGAATTCAGCGATGGTGTCAGCGATTTGTTGTGGATTTAATGACATGGTGATAACCTCCTTTAGTCGAGATGGAAAATGCGTTCGGCGTTGCCGTGAGTGAACGCATCGAGTTGCGCTGGGGTCAGCGTCGTCTGGTCGAGGAACGTGCGACCGTTGGCAGGTTGCTTGTAAGGATAGTCGAGCGAATACAGCAGATGATCGCTGCCAACTTCGGCCAACAAGAAGTTCAGTTGCGGTTGGCTCAAGATCCCGCTAGGCGTGATGTAGACGTTTTGCCGGTAATAAGTTGAAAATGGCTTGTCCAAGCCGGCATAGGCATCAAGCTCGTCGTCTAAGCGTTCCAAAAACATCGGGACCAGTTCGCCCCAGTGGCCCGAAACCAACTTCAGGTTTGGCAGCTTGTCGAAGATCCCGGAAAGGATCATGCGCATGACTTGGATGCCGACATCCATGTGCCAGCCGTAGCCGGCGGTGCCAAAAATCCCAGAGACGACATCGAACCACTGGTCGCTTTCAAAATAATGCTGGGTAATCACCGGTGGCACAAACGACGGGTGGAAGTATACCGGCACGTCTAATTCGCTGGCGGCGGTAAAAATCGGCAGGAAGAAGGGGTCATCGAAAAACTTGCCTTGATAATTACCTTTGAGCAACACACCGTGGCAATGGCATTTGGCAACGGCGCGATGCAACTCTTTCGCCGCGGCCTCGGGATCACCGACAGGTAACACGGCCAAGGCCGCAAAGTGTTTCGGGTCGGCTTCGACAACTCGGCTCAGCTCGTCGTTGGCCAGGCGGCACAGGTCGACGGAGACGTTAGGATCGAGATTCTGCGGCGACGCGTTGCCATAAGACAACAGCTGCATGTCGACGTCATAGCGATCCATGAAGGCCAGACGTTCTTGGGTGACGTCTTGCATGATCGCCGGGCTCGGTAGTTTGGTTTGCATGTACGTCAGCATCTCAGGACTGACTTTGGGCCTGCTGGCGGTATTGGCGAGTTTGGCCATTGCTTGGGTGACAGCAGCGGATTCATAATGTTCTTCTACGGTAATGATTTTCATGTTGAGCACTTCCTTTGACTGGTGTTTTTCACTGACAACTCGTATTATAGGTAAAACAGCGGGACAAGAAAGGAAGTTACGCGACATATCTACCACCGATGTCGCATAGGCCATGGCTAAAGCATTTTTAAACGAACCATTCCATATCGATCAGCGCAAACATCGCTCCCATGTCAGACTCTACACGGCGCTGGTGAAGCAGTATCAAGCCGGCAGCGACTTTGCTGACATTGAAGTGAAGGCGCTTTGTGAGCGCGCCGGAGTGTCGCGGGCGACGTTTTACCGACATCATCAGCAATTGGCAGACGTGATTGTGGTGCAAATGTTGATCGTGATTGCAGATTTTGAACGGCAAGTCGACGCCTTGACTCAGGTCGACTTCACCACCACCAGCGCGATCGTCGTCGCCGAGATCCAAGCCAACCTGGAGTTGATGCGGCTGGTGACATGGAGCGCAAGTGAGGCGCGCATTCAAGATTTGTTTAGTGGCACCACGCAGAAAATCTTGATCTTGCGCGACTATCCACCCGCGCATCGCCGTTTCGTGGCGGATTTTTTAGGTGGGGCGGTGTTAAATTTTGCCCGTCTGCTGGCCACGACGCCGGTGAGCGACACCGAAGCGTTGATGCTTTATCGTGAGTTGTTTCCCCACACCTTGCTCGAACAGGCGGATGCCTGATTCAAAAACGCCGTATCAGGGATTGCCCTTGATACGGCGTTGTCGTGAGATCGTTAGTCGACGATCACATAAGATTTGATGGCTTGGCGCTGGTCCATCGCCTGATAAGCGGCGTCGATGTCGTCGAGCTTGAAGGTCTTAGTGAAGACCTTGCCAGGATTGATCTCGCCATCTAAGACGGCTTTGAGCAACAGCTGCTTGTCGTAAGTCGTGACCGATGCCGGGCCTCCGGCAATCGTGATGTTGCGGAAAAAGACCGGCGTCAGATCCATCTTCGGGTTGTGGGGAACCCCGACGCGGCCAACAAAAGCGCCAGGCCGGCCGACCTTAACGGCGGTGTCAACGGATTGTTCGGTCCCGACACATTCTAACACGGCATCTGCGCCGTCACCGTTAGTCAACGCCATCACCTTGGCGACCCCGGCATCGCCGCGTTCAGCGATGATGTCTGTTGCACCGAATTTGCGGGCGAGCGCCTGGCGGTCTTCGTGGCGGCTCATCGCGATGATGCGCTTGGCACCGCGCATTTTCGCGGCGATGACGCCGCACAGCCCGACGGCACCATCGCCGACGACGACAACGGTGTCACCGGCTTGAACGTGGGCAACGCGAGCGGAATGGTAGCCGGTTGCCATGACGTCTGCCAACGCCAGCAGCGATTTCAGCATGCTTTCACTGTAGTCTTCGGGCTTGCCAGGGATCTTGATCAGCGACCACTCGCCATGCTGGTAGCGCATGTATTCGGCCTGGGCGCCGTTGCTGAAGTTGTCTTTGTGGTTGAGACAACCACCTTCAAAACCGGCACGGCAGGCCGCGCAATGGCCGCAGCCGTGGGTGAAAGGGGCGATGACAAAATCACCGGGTACCAGTGTGGTGATTGCGTCGCCGACACTTTCCACGATCCCGATCGCTTCATGACCGGAGTTTTGAGAGTGTTCAGGCGTCTGGTCTAAGCCGCGATAGCCCCACAAATCAGAGCCGCAGACGCAAGCGCGCACGACGCGGATGATCACGTCATCTGGGGCTTGGATCGTCGGCTTGGCAACCTGTTCGATCGCGACTTGGCCGGGTTTAACAAAAATCGTATTTTTCATGATAGTCCCTCCATTACTGACTCTATTATGGCCAATTGATTTCGCAATGACCAATACTTATTTCAAAGTGTCTGGTATACCTTCGAGGCATGACTGATTCGTGTTAATCAACAGTGTTTGGCGTGCAAAGCCAACTCTTTGCAATCGGTTTCAGCTCATGTGAAACTTTAATCAGGCGTTGGGTAGGGGTATCTATTGACCGGTCCTCCAAATATCCCTTGTTTCGCCAGCACACCAGTGAGACCAGCCGCAGCTTTCTGATCCTAGTCGGAATGCCTCTTTAAGTGTGCGTCACCGCCAAAACTCCCGTAAGTAAAAAATCATAGCCGAAACTGCTTATTTGAGTGACACATAAACCTTGAGTTGCGTTGCGAGGACGTAGCGCGAATTTGGTGTACCCGGCTGATTTTTTTGTGATGGTTGACTGACGACAAAGCGCCTGCAAAATCCAACCGGATTTTGCAGGCGCTTTTGTCGTCTAGTGTCGGTGTTGTGTGACCAGGCGTTTGAGTGACGGAGCCAAGCCGTAGTCTGTCACGATTTTGCCTTGATGATTGTGCTTGTCCGACACGATCTTCACCACCGCGCCGGCGCCTTCAGCCACAGGGCGGACGAAGGGGTTTTGCATGTGGTCGTTGAGATCGGTGGAAACGCCGCCTGGCATGATGCCGAAGATCTCGACGGGAATGTGTTGACGCTTGAAGCTCAGCGCAAACATTTTGATCATCTGTTCCAATGCTGCCTTGCTGGTGATGTAGCTAAAAGGATGCCAGAAGCGGCTGGGCTTGGTTGGAATCGTCATGTTGGCGATCCGGCCGTGATTCCGCGCCAAGATTTCGGTGAACGCCTTGATCATGGCAAAACTGCCAACCACGTTCACATTTAGGGTTGCTTTCAAGTCGGCAACCTTGGTGGCGAGCGGTTCTGCCTTCATGTCACCGGCGATGCCGGCGTTGTTGACGAGCAGCTGCAGTTGGGGATATTTCTGTGCGACTTCGATTGCTGCGGCATGCACCGTCGTCAGATCATCAAGATCGATCCGCAGCCAATGGGCGTTGGTGCCTTCAGCCTGCAGCCGTTGCACAGCCGCCAAGCCGCGCTGTTGGTTGCGCGCGCCGACCAGGACTTGCCAGCCTTTGCGGCCTAGCTGCCGGGCAACTTCAAACCCGATGCCTTTATTGGCGCCGGTGATCAATACTGTGTTTGCCATCTGTTTGCCTCCGTGAACTTACTTCTGTTATCTATTCTAACATGATGCCAAGGCCAGGTTTGACTAAAACAGCGCCGCGTCACATCCAGATTGGGATGCAACTCGGCGCTGTTTGCTGGCTGAATTACTGATGGTTGCCTGCTGCAAAATAGTTATTCAAGCCGGCAACGACATCTGCGGCGACTTGTTGCTGATAAGCTGGTGAACTGATCAGGTTGAAGTCTTTATCGGAGTTGATGTAGCCCATCTCCAGCAACACCGCTGGCTGATCGTTGTCACGCAAGACTTCGTAGTTGCCATAGGCGGTACCGCGGTTGTTCAGGCTTAGGCTGCTGCCCAAGGACTTGTCCAGGGCCGTTGCCAGCGGCTTGTCTTTGGTGGCGTTGTAGTAGTAGCTGGTGAAGCCGCTAGCCGTGTTCGCGTTCGGGGTCGAGTCAAAATGGAAGGAGATGAACGCGTCGGCGTGGACCTTTTTGGCGACGACCGGTCGCGGCGCGAGATCGACGAAAGTGTCGGTGCTGCGCGTGTAAACGACTTTAGCTCCGGCCGCTTCTAGCTTGGCGCCGACCGCCTTGGCAGTTGCCAGCGTGTAGGTCTTTTCATATTTGCCGTTGGTCGATTCGGCACCGACGTCAGAACCGCCATGACCTGGGTCCAAGACGATGGTCGCTTCAGAAAGTTTTGTGGCGATCTTGCTGGTCGGCGCGCCTGGCATGGACAAGATCCAACTGGCAATGTAGCCGGTTTTGTTGTCTGCGGTGCGGACGTGATACCAATCGCCGCTTTGGCTTAACACGGTGACTTTGGCGCCTTTGGCAATGCGTTCGACGACGGCGGCGTTCAAGCCGGCGACCTGACGAACGTTGGCGGCAAGGGTCGTGGTCGCCGTCAGCGTCGGCGTGGTGGGTTTAGACGTTGCAATCGAAGTCTGGGTCGCGGCAACACTGGTGGTGGCACCGGTGAACTGCACCAAGCTGGAAGAGATCCAAGCAGCAGTGTTGTTGTATAAGATCTGGCTCCAATCACCGGTTTGGTACAGCACGTTGATGTTTGAACCGGAAGGCAGCGTGCCCAGTTGCTTGGCATCGTTGGATGCGTATTGGCGGACGTTGGCGTTGGAAGTTAACCGGGCGACCTTGGCGGCGTTGGTGGACGCGGCGTCTTCATGCACGAGCCAGCTGGCGACCCAGCCGATACGGTTGCCGGCTAGGCGGACCTGATACCATGAGTTTTGCTTCTTCAAGATGGTCAAGGCACCGCCTTTTTGGACCTGACCCATGGTGCGGTAGCCGAGGCCAGGACCGAGACGGACGTTGACGACGCTGGCGGTGACCGTTAACGTCGAATTATTGGCCATTACGACCGTGGTCGCCGCGCTGACAGCGATCAGCAGCGCACAAATCATCACCAGCGGACCGCGGGGGATTTTTTTAAGTTTGAACATCATCATCATTCCTTGCATAAGTAGCGTTGACTATTGGGAATTTAAAGCGCGGTCTAACAACGCGCACTATCATTAACATTGTACCCGCATTCACTCACCCAGGCAATTGCCTGAGACCCATTGTGAGTCAATTTAGGAATAATAATTCTTCAAGATTTGCTTGCACGGCGAGATATCAAGGTTGAAGGCGCAACCAGGCGTGGCAACTGCGACGCTATCGTTGGGGGTGGATTCATGGTAAAATCAACTCAACGTAGCAGACCAAATAACAGGGAGGTTGGCTTATGTCAGTGGCTCAAGGACACCCGGCGTGGTGGTTGATCGCGATCGGGGTGGTGGTCGTGATCGGCGTCTTGTACCTGTTGATGACGCTAGTTGGTGTCCCGTTGTTGGCGCTGGTGAACAGGCTGTTTTCTGCGAGTGAAAACAACACGGCAGAATCTGAGCAAAGCTATTTGCTGGGAACGGTGACGCTGACAATCGCCGCAAACAAGTTGGGCGAAGTGATGGTCGTCGGCAACGGCCGGGCGCGCCAGACGTATCCGGCACGCAGCTATGACGCTGATGCCGTGATCACGCAAGGCACCAGCGTGGTCGTCATCAAGATGAGCGCTGGCGTCGCCTACGTACAACCTGTTAAGATGCCTGAGCGTCAAAGCGAGTAAGAATTTGAATTGTCAATAGGAGGAAAATTTATGAATGGGTTAATTATCGCAGGCGTCGTTGCCGTTGTGGTGGTATTGTTCATCTTGTTTTTAATCACGCACCGCAAGACGGCGTTGCCTAACGAAGTGCTGATCATCTCCGGGGCGATGATCGGTGGCAAGCATACATATGCGGATACCAACGGCAACAAGGTGAAGTTGATCACCAACGGTGGGGCGTTCATTTTACCAATCGTCCAGCGCTGGGATTCGTTGAGCCTCAACACCCGCACGATCGACGTGGCGACGCCGGAGGTTTACACCAAAGCCGGCGTGCCGATCAAAGTCAACGGCACCGTCATCTTGAAGATCGGGTCGTCGCTGGAAGAAATCGCGACCGCGGCGGAACAGTTCTTAGGCAAAAAAGATGAGCAGATCAACCACGAAGCCACAGAAATCTTGGAAGGGCATCTGCGGGCCATTTTAGGCACGTTGACCGTCGAAGATACATATCAAAATCGCGATGCCTTCGCGGAACAGGTCCAACAAGTCGCGTCGTCAGACCTGGCGAAGATGGGCTTGCAGATCGTGTCATTCACGATCAAAGACATCGCAGATTCCAACGGCTACCTCGACAGCCTGGGTAAAAAGCAGATCGCAGAAGTGAAAAAAGACGCCGCGATCGCAGAGGCGGAAGCGGAAAAAGAACGCCGGATCAAGCAGGCGGAAGCCGATCAGCTCGCGCAAGAAGAAGAGATCAAGCGCCAGACGCAAGTCGCCAACTCCAAGCGCGAACAGCAAGTCCAGATTGCGGAATACACCAAGGAACAAGAAATCGCCAAGGCGCGGGCTGACCAAGAAGCCATCGCCGAACAGATGAAGGCCAAGCAGGTGCAAAAGGAAAAAGATATCGAGCTGGCTCAAAAAGATGCAGATCTGCAAGAAATGACCTTGAACGCGACTGTCCGCAAACAGGCCGATGCAGATCTTTATCAAGCGCGCCAACAAGCCGAAGCCAACAAAGCCACCGCAATCGCCAACGCCCAAGCGCAGGCGGAACAGGTGCGCCTGCAGGCCGAGGCTCAAGCCGCGCAGGTCAAAGTCGCCGCTGATGCGCAAGCCCACCAAGTGGAGGTCCAAGGTCAAGCGGAAGCCAACGCCACGACCTTGACCGGGGAAGCGCAAGCCGCCAAGACCCGCGCGATCGGGCTGGCAGACGCGGAAGCCACCGAGAAGAAGGCGGCCGCATTAGCGAAGATGAACGAATCTGGGAAGTTGCAGATGCTATTAGATGTCTTGCCCCAACTGTTCGCCGCTAACGCCGAAGCGTACAAGAACGTCGAACACCTCACGCTTTATGGCCAAGGCGATCTCACCGGCCAAAGCGTTGAAAACATGGCCAAGCAACTGGATCAACTCCACACGATGACCGGGATCGATGTCGCAGACATTTTGAACAGCACTATCGCCACCAAGGCCGGCGTCAAAGACGTCGCTGAGGCTGTCGAAGAAAAGTAACCGCAAGAGGCTGCAATCGCAGCCTCTTTTTAGGAGAGAAACATGCGAATCATGCGAAAGTATTGGTGGCTGATCGCGCTGATGATTGGTTTGATCGGCGGCACGCAGCAGGTGCAGGCTTCAGAAAACCGGTATGTCTACGATCACGCTGACGTGTTGTCACCGGCGACAGAGAAAAAAATCGAAACGATCAACACCCGCGATTTTGCCAAGTTGCCTGGGCACCCGGTGCTCGCGGTAGAAATCTACAAGCGGATCCCTGGCAACGAAGACACTGCCGACTACAAGGTCAAGCGCTTTGAGCAACTTGGCATCGGCCGGCAAGATTGGGACAACGGGCTGTATTTTGTCATGGCGACGCAAACGCATAAATACGGGTTTGCCACCGGCTACGGGCTGGAAAGCGCCTTACCGGATGCCGAAGCAGACAACATCGTGACGCCTCACGTCAAAACGCAGTTGCGCGCCGGCAATTACGATACGGCTGTTTCTGCGATTGTAGGCAACATTCGGCACCGACTGATCGCCAACAAAAGCAACATCATGACCCCGGCTGATATCAAAGCCAAACAAGCGGCCCACCGGCGCAATGTGATGCTGATGTGGCTCATTGCGGTCGTGATCGTGCTGATTCCGATTTTTCTGGTTTGGCGCCACAAGCGCCGGCGAAAACGCCTTTTACAGGCCTTCACCGGTGGCATTGGGGCAAACTTGCCGTTGTATCTGGCCATGACCCCAGGCCGACGGAAACAATATCGCCGAAACTTGGCCGCGCCGTGGTTTGCGGCAATGCCCAAAGACCTTGAGGCGTGGGTGCGCCGAGACTTCATGGCGTACGTCCGCGCCAACTTGGCAGACTTGGTTGCCGGTGCCAAACCGACGGCTCCAGAGCCACTGTTCGTGTATGGCATGGTGGCTGAAGAAGACTTGCGTGATTACGACGAGGCCGGCCTCCAAGCACCAACGCTGGCAGCTTATTTGACCGTGATCGAGTCGACGGTTGCGCTCGCCGTTGATCCGCTGCGCCAGTACCTGAAGGCGTTTGGCGAGTGGGCCAAACACGTGTCACTCACGAATCAGCAGGCCGTCTGGGCAGAATTTGCAGCAAACGTCAGTCCGGCAGACGCTACCAAGCTCGCCAAGCCAGAGGCACAACAACTGGTGTTCGCCACGATCTTGGCGTACCTCAATGGCCAAGACGTCAGTGACACCGACTGGGCGTTGATGCCGATGTGGGTCCAAAGCGGATACGACACGCCGATTTCGACCGACGACCATGATGATTTTGGCTCCGGCGACGGTTTTGGCGGTGGCGACACCGGTGGCGGTGGCTTCGATGGTGGCTGGTAACTGGAGATCAAAAAAACAAGCATCGATAATCGTCAACCCGTTGGGGTTGGTGACTGTCGGTGCTTGTTTTTGCTAGAGGTTGGCGATGATCATGCCACCCAAAGCCATCAGCAACGTCCCGATGGTGATCCGCCGCATCTGCGATTTGGTCTTGCGTTCGTGTAAGAGGAAGATCCCGCAGAACGTGCCGACGATCACACACATTTGTGATAGGGTGGTGGCGATGGTTTGGCCGACCTGCGGGTTGCCCGCGGAGATCAACATGCACAAGTTGCCGACCGCCCAGGTGAGCCCGGTCAAGATGTTGGTGAACGAATGCTTTTCAAAAATCAACTGGCGCTCGTGGAATACGGCAAAGATCAAGACCAGCGCCCCGAGCAACTGGCCGATCGCCTGGGGTAACACGACGGCGGTCATGTAGGTCAGACCGTGGTCTTCTGCGTGGAAGCCGGCGCTGACAAAGCCGAGTTTTGCCATCAGGTTTGGGAACACGAAGTAAAGCATGAAACCAAGTGTCGACCATGCGAGCACGATCAACCCGTGGCGCATGACGCTCGGCGCGATCCTGGTCTGATCGGATTTGCTGCGACCAGAGATCTGCATGGCGCCCAAAACGATGATGACAATGGCAAGCGTTCCGAACCCCCACATCTTGGCGGTGGTCCAGCCACCCAGCACGATCGCCGCCATCAAGGCATTGGCGACGATCTGCCCGGCAGTTGATAAAGGCAGGCCGATGGATACGCCCAGGTCTTTATATGAGAGGTACTGCCCGGTGTTGCCCAGCGACCAGCACATCCCCGACAACAAGCCGGTGATCCAGACGCTGACGGGAATCACGACACCGTGAGGCAACACGTAGCCCACATAGACCCCGATGCCCAGCACCAGCGCGCCGAGACTTGTCCCTAAAGTTTGTTGGCCGGCGGTGCCGCCGAGCTTGGTGGTGATGGTTGCCATCAGGCCCCAAGTGACGGCGGGGACCAGTGCAATAAGCAACGGCATACCAAACACCTCCTAAAGTTTCTGACAGAATTCGATCGTTTCGTGGTTCGGGCCGAGAATATTGAAGAAGCGGATCCCGTGATCCCAGAAACTTGGGATCTGCTGGATCTCATGGTCGACCAAGTTCAGACCTTGCGCTTTGGCGGCTTTGAAGGCCGCGTCCACGTCGGTGGTGTTTAGCGAGACGTGGTTGATTGCGCCGGCTTGCATCGCTGGCTGGTCGCCTTCCCAAGTTTCGATCATCAAGTCGTTGAGCGCGACGAACGCACAGCGGTTGGCACCGTTATGAAAAATGCCCAGGCACTTAAAGCCGATGCTTTCGTAAAACTTCACGGTTTCATCTAAATTTTTTGCGGGGATGCCGATATGGGCGATCCCTGTCACGTAATCATTGATCATGGTTGTTCCTCCTGTTACCGATTGTATTCTTTCAAGGCCAAGGCATAATCGCCGATGGTCGCCGAGCCGTTGTCTTTGGCTTGAGGCATGGTGAGGTAGTGATCGAGCGGCCCGACATCAACGTAATCGTTGAGTAGCGTCTTGAACTGGGCACGGACCTTGACCAAAAGCGGTTCAGACATGACCCCGCCACCAAAGACGATGCGGTTTGGCCGGATCGTCAAGGTGCTTTGCACGGCGGCTTGGGCGATGTAGTAGGCGAGGATATCGTAGACGTGGTCGCTTAACGGCACGTCTTGACCACGCTTGCCCAGTCGCGCTTCAAACGTCGGGCCGGCAACCAAGCCTTCCAGACAATCGCCGTGGAACGGGCAGAGGCCTTTGAATGCCAAGTCGTCGGGATGCCGCTTCACGTAGATGTGGCCCATTTCCGGATGCCCGAGCGTCCCGAGAAAGTCGCCGTTTTGCACCACGCCGGCGCCGACGCCGGTACCGACGGTGTAATACACCAGCGAATCGATTTTTTCATTGAAAAGGTCTGCCAGCACGTATTCACCGTAAGCGGAGCCGTTGACATCGGTCGTCCACGCGATCGGGCCGTGGAACTGTTTGCGAATGGCACCGACAAAATCGGTATCCTTCCAGCCAGGCTTCGGGGTATCTGTGATGAAGCCATATTTTGGGGAGTGGTGCCGGATCTCGATCGGGCCAAATGATGCGATCCCCATGGTTTTGAGTGCTGGATATTGGGCGAAAAATGCGTTCACCTGCGCCAAGGTGGCTTCAGGGGTGGTGGTGGGGATGACCTTGCGAGTTTGTGTGTGGTAATTCTCATCGCCGACTGCGCAGACAAATTTTGTGCCGCCGGCTTCAATACTGCCTAGTTGCATAGCCAAGTTCCTTTCTTTCATTGACAAAATTCCGGCACAAGCAGGTTGCTTATGCCGGAACGATCCAAGAAGTGATTAGCCGACTTTCACAACGGCCTTGGAAACGCCTTGAACCTTGCCTTGTAAGACGGGTTCAACTTGTTCCAGCGTCAGCTCGTGGCTGATCAGCGGATCGACATTGACCTTGCCGCTAGCGAGCAGCGCGATGGAATCTTCGAACGCGTTGGGGTTGATGAATGAGCCTTGGATCGTGAGTTGCTTTTGGTAGATCTCGTAAGTGTTCATCTGGAAGTGAGCGTCTGGATGGCCGACCCCAAACATCAAGACTTGCGCGCCTTTGCGGGTGGCATTGACGGCTTGTTCTTGGGTTTCCGGCTTGCCAACGGCTTCGACCACCACATCGTAATCACTCGGGATCTGGTCGCGAGTCGTGTTGTACGTGTTTTGCACATTGAAGCGCTTCTTGTTCAACGCCAGCTTGTCATCGATGATGCCGGCGAAGTCGACTTGGTGAACGCCGTAAGCCTGCAAGATCTGGACGAACAGCTGCCCCATGAAGCCATCGCCGATGACCAAAGCCTTGTCGTAAGGGGTGAGGTGCAACAACTGAACGCCGTGCACGGCACAAGAGATCGGCTCGATCGTGGCGCCGGCCTTGAACGAAACGGCGTCAGGCAAGTGATAGACGACCGTGTCTGGGGCGGTGAAGTATTCCGCTAAGCCGCCGTTGCGGGTAACGCCGACGGCAGAAAGGTTGTCGCAAAGTTCAGGACGTCCGGTGCGGCAGTAGAAGCACTGGCCGCAATAGATGTTGGGATCTACGGTGACGCGGTCGCCGACTTTGACGTTGGTGACTTCGCTGCCAACAGCGGCAACGACCCCGGAATTTTCGTGGCCTAAAACGATCGGTGGCACCGCGTTGGCTGAACCCGGCAGGCCATTATACAAGGCGTGGTCGGTGCCGCAGATCCCGGCGTACTTGGTTTGCACCAGCACTTCGTTCGGCTTGACCTCTGGTTTTGGCAGATCTTGAACTTCCATTTTTTTAACAGCTGTAAGAACTAATCCTTTCATGTTAAATACCTCCAATAGATTTAGATGGAATCGCGAGCGGTGGGTAAACGCTTACGCAAATAGCTTTAAAAAAAGGTGATATGCAAATCACCACGGACTTGCAGTAGTTATCTGCGTAAGCGTTTACTCAACGTTCAACCCTTATTCTAATCGCTTACATGGATTTGTAAACCCCTAAATTTAAAAAAGTTGCTTTTGCATGATTACTGGGATTTAACTTCAATAGTTGCGGTTGCGTTTACGCAAGCATTAAGGCTGACTTTTAGGGTATAAAACGCTTTCCATTGGGCGACAAGACGGGTAAACTAAGAACTAAAGCGTAGACGTTTACGCCAGGGGAGGAAGAGGATCATGCGAGTGACGATTGAAGACATTGCCAAGGAGGCCGGCATCTCAGCGGCCTCGGTGTCGCGAATTTTGAATAACCGTGGCCGCTTTTCCCAAACCACCGCGAAAAAAGTACGCGCGATCGCCGCAGACCTGGGTTATTACAAAAACCGCTCGGCGTCAGATTTGGCCCGGCACACGCAAACGACCTTGGGCGTCATCAACTATCCCGCGGAAACCGATTCGAACTTCCATGTGATCCGCGGTATCACCGAAGAAGCCCGCCAAAACGACGTTGATATGTTGATCATGATCGCCGATCGAGACGACCAGGCCACGATTCAAAAAGTCGTTGCCAACCTCATCGAGCGGCGCGTTTTTGGCATCTTGTTCCTGTCTGTACATCCGGGGCAGCCAATCATCGACATGATCCGTAAAGCCGGCATTTATCCGCAAGAAGTTGCCAGTGCCTATGCGCTAGACATGTCGTATGTGTCTTCCAACGACTACCAGATGGGTTTGCTGGCGACCCGGACTTTGATTGAAAAAGGATACTCGCGCATTGGCTTTGTCGGGGCAGATCCCGTGGCTGACATCGTTGGTTCGCAGCGTTTTGCTGGCTATCAAGCGGCTTTGGCTGAAGCCAGGATTAATTATCGCAACGAATGGTTATATATTGGCGATGGCAAGTATAGTTATCAGTCAGGTCTTGATGCTGTCGTGTATTACACCGACCACGCCGACATCGATGCGGTGTTTGCGACGTCTGATGATGGGGCGCTTGGGGTCATCAACGGCCTGATCGATCGCGACGGGACATTTGCCAATCAACTGGGAATTATCAGCACCGATGGGTCGCAGATCTGCGAGCAAACCCGGCCGAAGATCTCGAGCGTCACCCAAGACTTTAGCTTGATCGGACGGATGGCGGTTGATGAAGCGGTGCGGGCGATTACCAACCCACCGCAGACGAAAAAGCAGATCAACGTGCCTTGCAAGCTGGAACTGCGCGACACCACGCCGGAGAAGTGAGGAGACGACAATGAACCCCCAACCATGCGTGGTTGGGGGTTTGTGTGTGTGAGGGCATATTTATCACGGGCGTAACTCTTGCAACAGGTTAGTACCATTCTTATAGGTGCACTTCAGGCGTTTCGGTGGAGTGTGACGTGCCGGTTTTGCCCACGCCTTCCTTAAAGTTGGTACTTCAATTCATGCACTCACGAGGAGTGCGGCGGTATTCGCCGTTGGTTTCGTCGTTGCGATCAATTTCAATTCACGCACTTACGAGGAGTTCGACGTGCCTTACTAATGGCGTAGCCGACACCATAGACATTTCAATTCACGCACTCACGAGGAGTGCGACCAGAACCTCAGGGCTAAGGAGGACATGAGCCATGGCAATTTCAATTCACGCACTCACGAGGAGTGCGACAGCACCGAGGCCGCAACCGAGCAACTCAATCCATTTCAATTCACGCACTCACGAGGAGTGCGACGGTGACAAGCCGGCCAGCGCGAGGTTGCTCAAGATTTTAATTCACGCACTCACGAGGAGTGCGACGATCACCCCAACGGAAATCATTGGCTGCGTGGAAATTTCAATTCACGCACTCACGAGGAGTGCGACAAACAGCGTCTCTGAGATTTCTCCACGCAACAATTTCAATTCACGCACTCACGAGGAGTGCGACCGTCGGGAATCCGTGCGGCATGGGATGCCCATATTTCAATTCACGCACTCACGAGGAGTGCGACAAGGGCGCTGTCGTGCTGTATCAGCCTGAAAATATTTCAATTCACGCACTCACGAGGAATGCGACCTGGTGACACTGGTCCAGTAGGGCCTAAAGGCATTTCAATTCACGCACTCACGAGGAGTGCGACGCTTGTACGTTTTGCTGTTCGTTGTCCATGATTATTTCAATTCACGCACTCACGAGGAGTGCGACGGGAAGGCGCTGAAATCATGCGCTACGCATTGACTATTTCAATTCACGCACTCACGAGGAGTGCGACATACTGCGTATGTGCGCTTCGCTTGAATCTCGTGATTTCAATTCACGCACTCAGGAGGAGTGCGACTCTCAGGGGCAATCGCGACGCCGCGGCTTTGGATTTCAATTCACGCACTCACGAGGAGTGCGACCGACCCAACCCAGCCACCAACAGCTTTACCAACGGAGATTTCAATTCACGCACTCACGAGGAGTGCGACAATCTTTTCAAATGGCGTGTTAACCACGATTGATTTCAATTCACGCACTCACGAGGAGTGCGACCCGGCTGGCGGCTGGGTTGTACCCCGAATTATCAATTTCAATTCACGCACTCACGAGGAGTGCGACCTTTCCGGTCGAATTGGAAGAATGCAGTTGGCGTATTTCAATTCACGCACTCACGAGGAGTGCGACGTGCCACTGGTTCTCAGGGTCCCGCTGGTACAAACGGATTTCAATTCACGCACTCACGAGGAGTGCGACAAAACCGGTTCTATCACCCTTTTGTATAGGTGATATTTCAATTCACGCACTCACGAGGAGTGCGACAGAAGCTATCGCGGCCAAGGAGACAACAGCCAAATTTCAATTCACGCACTCACGAGGAGTGCGACGTGACATGCAGCGGGCGCTTTTCGTCGTAGCTGACGTATTTCAATTCACGCACTCACGAGGAGTGCGACACCAACCATCATGACGCTTGATAGATCGGGTATTTCAATTCACGCACTCACGAGGAGTGCGACGCAAGCGTTTCTGGCACCTTATAATCATGCGTAGTATTTCAATTCACGCACTCACGAGGAGTGCGACCAATACCTAATGATTCCCACACGTCTCTTGCAATTTCAATTCACGCACTCACGAGGAGTGCGACTTTTTCTCCTCTTCAATCCATTCTTGTCATACAATTTCAATTCACGCACTCACGAGGAGTGCGACGATTACTGCCTGCCCGTCAGCCGTGTTCGCTTTATTTCAATTCACGCACTCACGAGGAGTGCGACCGTGTCGCGGCGTGCTTGAAAAAACCTGATTCATATTTCAATTCACGCACTCACGAGGAGTGCGACGTTGATATTGTCAACGTGAGCCAAATCACCGCCAAATTTCAATTCACGCACTCACGAGGAGTGCGACAGTTGATATTGTCAACGTGAGCCAAATCACCGCCAAATTTCAATTCACGCACTCACGAGGAGTGCGACGCGGCGCTTGCTACATCAAAACTATTAAGCTAATTTCAATTCACGCACTCACGAGGAGTGCGACCGGATAGCCACTCTCGACGTCAAGCGCCACAATAATTTCAATTCACGCACTCACGAGGAGTGCGACCTTGAAAACCTAGAGTGGGTGACAGCCAATCAATTTCAATTCACGCACTCACGAGGAGTGCGACTGTGAAAATTACGGATGCCCATTACTGACTCATATTTCAATTCACGCACTCACGAGGAGTGCGACCTCCCACTTGGTGTAATCATACCCGTGAGCTTCCAATTTCAATTCACGCACTCACGAGGAGTGCGACCCTCGACTGGGTGTAAAAACTAACTATTCAAATGCATTTCAATTCACGCACTCACGAGGAGTGCGACGCTTGTCATAGGTCTTGCCACAGCATGCACAAGTATTTCAATTCACGCACTCACGAGGAGTGCGACGCTGTCGCCACGGAATACTTTTATCCAATCATTATTTCAATTCACGCACTCACGAGGAGTGCGACCCGAGACGTTCAGCTGGCGTGCATTCGGCACTTATTTCAATTCACGCACTCACGAGGAGTGCGACGATCAGTTTGCCAAGCTAGTGAACTTAGCACATATTTCAATTCACGCACTCACGAGGAGTGCGACTTCCAGTGTCCAAACGAATTCTACGGGGTGCTAAATTTCAATTCACGCACTCACGAGGAGTGCGACCGCGGCAGATAATACCAATATCAGTCGTAATTATTTCAATTCACGCACTCACGAGGAGTGCGACTTAGACATAATAAATCGCCCTCGTTTCGCTATCTATTTCAATTCACGCACTCACGAGGAGTGCGACACACGCTTAGCTGGTAAATCAGCAATCCAGGCATAGATTTCAATTCACGCACTCACGAGGAGTGCGACGATGTACTTCAACATCGGGCCCGTCATCAGTGATATTTCAATTCACGCACTCACGAGGAGTGCGACATCAAAAATCTAGGATTGAGGTGACATGATGATTTCAATTCACGCACTCACGAGGAGTGCGACTGAATCTCTGCTGTGTCAAGGTTGAATTTTTTGCATTTCAATTCACGCACTCACGAGGAGTGCGACAATGTCGTCTGTTGGCAAGTTGTCGCGGAAGGTATTTCAATTCACGCACTCACGAGGAGTGCGACCTTCAACGTGAGAAGGTTCTGTTGCAGTAGAAATTTCAATTCACGCACTCACGAGGAGTGCGACAGTTTCGATTCCCCAATGGCGGGTTACATGTTTATTTCAATTCACGCACTCACGAGGAGTGCGACTTTGTCATCGAATAACTTAGCACCGTAGTACGTATTTCAATTCACGCACTCACGAGGAGTGCGACAGTCGCGCAGCTCCGGATCTACTTGATCAGCCAATTTCAATTCACGCACTCACGAGGAGTGCGACCGCAAAATATAGGCAAAAGCATATCTAAAGTAGCATATTTTGTGGCTGGTACCATTGTTACAAGCGGATTGCGGCCAATAACAGGTGATTTCGAAGGGAATTGGACATAATTTTAGTGCGAATGTCCTGAACCTTTTATGTTTGACCCTTGTTCGCACTTTTCAATAATTGGCGTAACTTATTGGCAATAAGTCGCAATACATATACAATGTACATGATGGATGATGTATTGTAAAGGTAAACGTTTGCGTATATTGTGGACGATAAGGAGGCACGGAAAATGTATAACGAAGATGATTATTTAATGATTTCTGGAATACAACATTTCTTATTTTGTCGTCGACAATGGGCACTGATTCACATTGAGAATCAATGGCAGGAAAATACGCTCACTTATGATGGTCGTGCGAAGCATGAGCGGGCTGATTCACCGAAGTTAAAGGAAAAACGTGGGGATAAGTTGATAGTTCATGCTCTGAGAGTGCATTCATCTAATCTTGGCATATACGGGGTTTGCGATGCGGTTGAATTTACCGAGTCGGAATATGGCGTTCGATTGAGTGGTCGGGATCAGCTGTATAGGCCTGAAGTTGTTGAATATAAACATGGACATCAAAAGCGTAATTTGTCCGACACCTATCAATTACTTGCCGAAAGCATGTGCTTGGAAGAGATGTTGGGTGGTCGGATCAACCAAGGCAGCCTTTATTATTTTGAAACGAATCAGCGAGTCACCGTATCATTCACAGAAGAAATGCGTACAGATCTATTAAGTAAGATTCGCGAAATGCGGCAATTATGGACGAAACACTATACGCCTAAAGTCAAGACAGGTGCTTGGTGCAAGCGGTGTTCTCTGAGCGAGATTTGTTTGCCTGTATTGATGAAGAAAAGATCCGCTGCAAAATACGTTGAAGGGATGCTAGAAGAGTGAAAAAGATTCTGACGACTCTTTATATAACAAATGCAAAATCGTATCTCAGGCTGGACGGAGGCAATGTTGTTGTTGAATGTGACCATGAAACTGTGGCAAAGCTTCCATTGATCAGTTTTGAGGGTATTGTGACATTTGGGTATCCTGGTGTTAGTCCCGGTTTAATGCGATATTGTCTTGAACATAATGTCGCATTAAGTTTCATTTCACAGACAGGGCAATTTTGTGGTCGCCTAACTGGCGCAGCAAATGGCAATGTTTTGTTGAGGCGAACACAATATCGGGTTGCTGATGATGACCAGGCGGCGTTGACTTTAGCAAAATCGTTTTTAATTGGCAAAGTTTTCAATCAACGCTGGGTGCTGGAGCGAGCAAGACGTGATCACGGTTTAGCAATTGATAAAACTGCAATCGATGTCGCCATCGCACGCTTGCGAGCTGGTTTAGGTGAGTTGAAGTCAGCTGAGAACGACAATGCACTCCGTGGAATTGAAGGTAATGTTGCGCATGAATACTTCAGCGTGTTTGGTGAGCTGATCCTTCAGCAACGTAAAGACTTTGCTTTCACAGGGCGAAATCGACGGCCACCACTTGACCGAACAAACGCCTTGTTATCATATGCGTATATGCTCCTTGCACATGACTGCGCGGCGGCACTGGAAGCAGTTGGGTTAGATTCATATGTCGGCTTTTTGCATTGCGATCGTGCCGGGAGAATCTCCCTAGCGCTGGATTTAATGGAAGAACTCCGCAGTGCTTTTGCGGACCGATTCGTGTTGACGTTGATTAACAGGCAGATGGTTAAGAAGAACGATTTTGATATTCAAGAAGATGGTGCCGTTTTGTTGAATGGTCGTGGTAGACGTGTTGTGTTGGAGGCATGGCAGAAGCGGCGAAGTGAGCAACTGACCCATCCATTTTTGAATGAGAAGATTCAATGGGGGTTAGTGCCTCATGTTCAGGCGTTGTTGTTGGCGCGGTACCTTCGTGGAGATATTGATGCTTATCCACCATTTTTTTGGAAGTAGATGAATAATATGATTGTTGTCGTTTACGATATTGCTATTACCTCACCGCATGGCGCACGTCGTTTAGCTCGGGTGGCAAAGTTATGTAGCAAGTTTGGGCAACGTGTACAAAACTCGGTGTTCGAGTGTTTGATCGATAATTTGCAGTTCCATCAGTTGCAACACGAGATGCTAAAGATTATCGACCCAAAGCTTGATTCGGTGCGATATTACCAGTTAGGAAAAAGTTACGCGAACAAGATTACACATGTAGGGACACGAGATGTTCCGGATTTGGATAGTGCAATCATCCTTTGAGTTCGAGGGGGAAGGTTTGTTATGATGGAAGAGCAATCGATGAGATTGTTGCTGGGAAACCAGCACGTCTGTGGACGTGGATTGAAATATATGAAATGTCAATCATGGGAACAAGCCAGAACAGTAATGTTCTGGCGTTTACGAATATCTTATATTCATATGTAATGTTATTCAGTATTGACATTTTTTTCCTAAGGCGGAAAGCTATGCATGTTGTTAGTTAATAATGCTCTTACATCAGCATTCCGTTGATGAGGGAGATGTTTGGAGGTGAATCACCAGTGTCAAACAGTAATAGTCTTGAATTCGAAGTTTGGGGTAAGAACGCACTATTCACCGATGCACTAACAAAAGGTACGGAACGAATGAGCTTACAGATTCCAACTTACCAATCGCTTGTCGGCATAATTGAAAGCGTTTACTGGAAACCAACAATTATCTTTGTGGTCGACGAGCTTCGCGTTATGAATGAGATCCGCATCGAGTCTAAAGGCATTAGGCCAATCAAGATGGATGGTAGCCCTGATCTTGCGTTTTATTCTTATCTGCAGAATCCCAGATTCCAGGTGCGCGCGCATATTGAGTGGAACATGCAACGTCCAGATCTTGAGCAAGACCGCAACATGAAAAAACACGTTGCCATTTTTAATCGTGCACTAGCGCGAGGAGGACGCCGTGATGTTTATTTGGGGACCCGTGAGTGCCAGGCATATGTCAAACCGATAAAATTTGGAGAAGGTGAAGGGTTCTACGATCATCGTGATGACGCAACGCGGTATATGGGGACGATGGTACATGGTTTTGATTACCCTAACCAGACGGGCCGTAAGGAATTTGCGGTACGCTTGTGGAACCCTGTGATGGTCAATGGTGTTGTTAAGTTTCCACGTCCTGAAGAAGTCAAAGACGTGCAGTTGATTCGGAAGGTTGATCAATTACCGCAACCCAGTGTTGTCGATCAGAATGTCGACGCGTTGTACAACGCCTTGTTAGGAGGTGATTGAGATGACTGTATATCAAGAACTGGTAGCAACTTTTGATGAAAATAGTCAAGCCGTGGGCGAATTTGACAATGATGGGCTGACATTGATGCCGTTGGCACACGTGTCGATTAAAGCTGAATATCAGATCAGCATCACGGCTACCGGAGATTTTGTCAGTGCATTGGCGTTGTCAGACGAGGATGGTCTGACAGTTGTACCGGCAACCATTGAAGCAGCCGGTCGAGCAAACAACGTGGCGGCTTTTCCATTGCAAGACAAAATCAAATACGTCGCTGGAGATTTTGCACCTTATGCTGGTGCCAAACAAGAACGTGCTAAAGCATGCTATATTGCTTATAACCACGAACTCCATCAATGGGCGGAAGATGCGCAAGCACCTCAAATCGTTAAGGCGGTTGCCGCTTATACTGATAATCAATCAGTGGTTGCAGACTTATTATCACAATTTGATGATGCCAAAGAAATCAAGCGAATCAAGAAGGGAGAATCTTTCGTTCGGTTCCGTCTAGTGACTGATGACCCCAACGTGTTGGGTCCTTGGCGAGACAAAAAGCTTTTCGATGCATGGCAGAACTACTATCTGCCAAAGACTCGCGAAGCACTGCCACAAACGCTTGATTACTTGACTGGAGACATCCAACCAGAGGCCCCGATGCTTGAGAAGAATATCTATTCCAATGCAAGTAGTGCTAAACTCATTTCCGCCAACGATAGTAGCGGCTTCTCGTATCGGGGGATGTTTTTAGATACTGAGTTCTATCACATTGGCTTAGAATCTTCCCAGAAAATGACACATGCGTTGAAGTGGCTACTGCAGCGCCAAGGTATTATGATCGACTCTCGGGCATTTCTGGTTTGGACGCGTGACAAGAAATCTTCCGCTCAGTCGGCTTCTGGTGTGCTCAAGTTGATTTTCACCGGCCGCTCAGATACTGCAGGAAAATCTGTGGCAGACACCTATCATGATGTGCTGTTTAAACACACTCAAAATATTCCTGATAATCAAGTGTTAAATGTATTGTTTCTTGATGCTGCCACGAAGGGCCGGATGTCGGTTGTCTATTATGACATGATGCAATCTGGTACTTTCCGGGAGCACTTACTGAACTGGGCAAATAATGGTGTGTTAACTTGTGTTTGGGGAGATTTTACGCCGAACCTCAACCAAATCATTGAGTCGGCCTACTTGACGGGTAAGCGTGGACAGCGCTTTACCGCTTTGAGTCGACGAGCGACGAGTCGACTTGTGCTTGCTGTGATCAATGGGCAACCGATACCGAGTGACATGTTACAGGCAATCTATCGCCGCATCAGCAAACCTGAAGGTTATGCAAATGTAAATCGTGGCAAATGGCAAGGCGCAGATGTTTGGCAACAAGATGTGCGTGTATATTGCGCCGTGCTAACTTATAATTCGCAGTTTGATGGCGGGAGGAAGATGGAAATGGCGTTAAATAAAGATGAGACGGATCGCTCTTATGTATTCGGACGATTGTTAGCCGTTGCAGACTATGTGGAGACTCGGGCGCGTGAAATTCAAGGGCACACAAGCGGTGGCGGGTCGGCACGGTTGACCACTGCGTTGCGCTTTTACTCCAGCTTCATTTCACAGCCGAGCACGACCTGGAATCGGATCGCTGCGGCAATTATGAACGCGTATCTGCCACGGATCACCAGTGGCCATGAGCGTGAGCGTTACATGGCATATTGGCAGGATGCGACCGAGCAATTTGCTGATGATGCGATGTCTAATGACGATCCGCTGACAGGTAATGTTTTCAAGGGATTTATGGATGAGCGCACGATGTTGCAACAAGAGGCCGCACGGATTATTGCTGAGAAGAAAGCCGCGAAGACAAATGGGGGTAAGGATAATGAGTAACGCATTAACGCACAAAATTGATTTTACGGTGGTTATCGGTGTCAAAAATGCCAATCCAAACGGGGATCCATTGGACAGTAACCGTCCACGAGTAAACGCAGACGGTCTAGGCGAAATCAGCGATGTAGCCATCAAGCGCAAGATCCGCAATCGCTGGCAGGATATGAGTTTACCAGTGCTTGTCGAATCACAAGACCGCATTGAACCCGGAGAACCGACCAACCTTCGTGAGCGGGTCAAGTCTAGTGAGCTGGTTCAGAAGGTGCTTGAAGGGGTTACCCAAAAGAAGCCCGTTGATCGCCGAGCTTTGATGACAGCGGCAAACGCGAGCTGGATCGATGTTCGAGCGTTCGGCCAGGTCTTACCATTCAAGAAAGGCAGTGATGACGGCTTAGACGGTGTGTCGATCCCATTGCGTGGCCCTGTCAGCATCCAAGCCGCTTATTCGACTGATCCCATCGTGGTTCGAGAAGAACAAATCACCAAATCGATTAATCTGGAGCCCGGCGATGCCAAAGGTAGCGACACAATGGGAACCAAGGCGGTCGTCCCGTTTGGCGTTTATGTTTTTAACGGCAGTGTCAACGTTGAGTTAGCGCAGAAGAGTGGCTTTACTGACGACGATGCGGCCGCGCTTAAAGAAGCTTTGCGCACGCTTTTCGTGAACGATAGCTCTGCCGCCCGTCCTGAAGGCTCGATGGCTGTTCTCAAGCTTGTGTGGTGGGAGCACGACTCAGAAATTGGCAAGCTTGCCCCTTATCTTGTTCATGCGGCGACCAAAGTTAAGAACCCAATGGCGGTTGAAAAAGGGGAGCTGTTTGCTGGCAATCAAGGTCGTTATCAAGATGCCGATTTCACCAAGGTCGAAGTAACCGTTGACGACCCACAAATCGACGGCTTACACGTGGAAGTGATCGATGGTTTCTAGTGAAGGCTATATTGGGCACACCTCTGGTGATCCAATTCGTTATCAATCCTTACGCGCCCATCTCAAGGCGGCGGGGGACCTGGCGGCACGTTTCGGCGCACCAGTTGGACTTGAGCATACTTGTCGCCTGGTCGGGCAATTGCATGACGCCGGGAAATACTCAGCCAAATTTCAAGCACACATTCGCGCGCAAGATAACGCGCGTGTCAATCATGCCTATGCTGGAGCGCGCTTATTATTTTCTGAATTGCATGCACATGGTTGGCTAACGACTGACCTGGATGATGGCGATAATCTTGCAGTGTTGACGCTTGCCGATCTGATGGCAAATGCGATTATGGCTCATCATAATGCCGATGGCCCGTACGATTTCTTAGAACCTCTGCAAAATGGTTATAGTGCAGTCTCTCTTGAAGCACTTTTCCCTTACTATTCGAAAATGCAACAGGATATCCCCGATTGGCAGCTGGAAGACATTTCATTAGCTTATTTCTCTCAGGGTGAAATGTCCTATCAGGAATTTCTTACGGAATGTGAGGGGATGATTGTCGAAGCCAAACGCATCGGATCGGAAGCGCTACTAAAGTCACAGTTTTATTATCAGCGTTTTATCGCGTCGTGTTTGGTTGATGCAGATCACACGGATACCGCCAATTTTTCAACAAAACGTCCGAATACGTTGAAGGCAACTAATGAAAAGCTTTGTACGTTGAACGAAGCTAACGAAATTAGTGTTTCCGAACGGTCACAGCAGGTGGCAGATAACCCGGCGACACAACAACTGAATCGTGACAGGCAGCACATGTCTGATCTTAGTGCTACAGCTGGAGATCAGGCTACAGGATTATACAGTCTCAGTGTTCCAACCGGTGGTGGTAAGACTTATTCTAGCTTGCGCTTCGCCTTACACCAGGCTAAGGCACATGGTTTCGAACAAATTATTTACGTCGCACCGTATACGACAATTATTGAACAAAATGCGGCAGCAATTCGTTCTGCGCTGGGAGTTGAAGAAAGCGATCTCACCACAGTATTGGAGTATCATAGTAACGTCGTTGTCAACGATGACCAAGCTAGTGAAGCTTATCGGTATGCACGAGACGCCTGGGATGCACCAATCGTCGTGACGACGCAGGTCGCATTCTTCAACGCATTTTTTGGCCATGGTAGCAAAAACCTTCGTCACATGCACCGGACAGCTAACTGTGCAATCATTATGGATGAAGTCCAGACATTACCAATTAAGCTGATTTCAATGAGCAACGCCTTAATTGATTGGTTAACGACAGCTGGGAAGGCAACAGTGCTGTTGTGTACGGCAACACAACCAGATTTGAGCGGGCGCTATCTTCTCCAAGGCTTGGCCAAGCAACCGACAGAAATCGTTGAGGATGTCGATCGAGTTGCTGATACGTTTGCTCGGACGAAAATCGTGTCGCATCTTACTGAAACGCCTTGGACGATTTCTAAACTGGATGAGTTTGTCGATGAACAGTTGAATCATGTCGATAGTATCTTGGTTGTTTTGAATACGAAAGGGGCCGTAAAGCGTGCGTATGAAGGCTTTACAAAAGAAGGTGTGCAAACCTTTCATCTTTCGACGGATATGTGTCCTGCCAATCGTCAACGCCGATTTGAACGGATTAAGCGCAACTTGAAACAAAATGGACAGAAGGTGGTCGTTTTCTCGACACGTCTAATCGAAGCAGGCGTGGATCTCAGTTTTCAGATGGCAATTCGATCGCTGGCCGGGTTAGACAGTGTTGTCCAGACTGCCGGCCGTTGTAATCGCAATCATGAATTGCCGATGGGCACGGTGCACCTAATCTCGATCGTTAAGTCTGCAGAGAGAATGGGCAGTCTTAAAACACTGACGGTCGGGATGGAGACGACTAAAGAAGTTGCCGCGTTAAATCCTGAGGCCGATCTATCTGCGCCTAAAATCGTGAAGTCGTTTTTTCAACGATATTACGCGCAGTTCGATCGAAATAAAGTAACACGATATCCGTACCAAGGGTCTTTGATGTTCGAATGGGGACATGTTACGGCGGGACTGAAGCTAGTGAACAATGAACGTTTCAATGCAGTGGCAAGTTCGATGGACGTGTTGTCAAATCACGGGCCAGTTCGATCATATGGATTAGTCAGTGCAGCGCCACAATCGATTGCGAAGCATTTTGAAGTCATCGATAGCCCAACAACGCCGGTCATTGTGGCGTATGATCCAAATACTGATGTTGAGTTGGGTGAGTTACAATCAAGCAAACACGTTGAAAGCGGTACTGACATTATTACTGCGCTTTTGTCTAATGAGACCTCATTCGACAAGGTGCCGGGGTTGTTACAGCGCGCCCAAGCATTTACTGTTCAGGTCTACAACCTGGATCAGTTGGGAAATATTGGCTATATTGATATCGGTAAGCATGGTGGAGTGTACTACACTATGAACTATGATTCGGACACTGGAATTACTGCTGATAGCGTAGTCGGCTCAATTATCTTATGAGTGAGTGGTGCGAGTCCGGGTTGAACATGTTCTACCTAGGGGATTCGCACCATATCTTGTTACGAATTACTTGTTTATTGTACGGTTCTGACATGAATTGATCGTATATTGAATGGGTAAACAGCTTTAGCTACAACATTTAGGAATTGTGACTTCAATCGCCTACATGTTGCGGTCGCACTCTACGGGAGTGCGTGAATTGAAATCCTTACCCTTAATCTTGTTGACTTGCAATCTGGTCGCACTCTACGGGAGTGCGTGAATTGAAATTACATCATCGAAAAGGCTTTAAGTAGTAATGGTCGCACTCTACGGGAGTGCGTGAATTGAAATAATACATGCAGTCCTACCATTTTGTGGTTCATCCCCGTCGCACTCTACGGGAGTGCGTGAATTGAAATTGCTTGGACTGCCAAAATCGTTGGCACCGACAAAGTCGCACTCTACGGGAGTGCGTGAATTGAAATACTATCATAGCTGGCTACTAACAAGTCCTGTGAGTCGCACTCTACGGGAGTGCGTGAATTGAAATAATACATGCAATCTTACCATTTTGTTGTTCATGTCGCACTCTACGGGAGTGCGTGAATTGAAATAAATTCTCGTCCGTATAGCCGCCCTTGCTATCGTCGCACTCTACGGGAGTGCGTGAATTGAAATGTAATGATCTTGATGCAGCAGAGCCGAAGACAAACGTCGCACTCTACGGGAGTGCGTGAATTGAAATATCTCGCGGTAAGCATCTTCAGTTCTTGCAATCCGTCGCACTCTACGGGAGTGCGTGAATTGAAATAATTTCCGTGCGTTGTTCCGCGCGAACAAGCTGTCGCACTCTACGGGAGTGCGTGAATTGAAATGGACGATTCAATCCGAAAACTTTGCGGGCGTTGGTCGCACTCTACGGGAGTGCGTGAATTGAAATTATGTAGTAGGTAAAACAGTCCACGTCGTACCAGTCGCACTCTACGGGAGTGCGTGAATTGAAATAAGAGTGCTATCACCGCTGATGGTGTCGTTGCTGACGTCGCACTCTACGGGAGTGCGTGAATTGAAATCAAAGTAGGTGATCCAAATCACATCACCAGAGCAAGTCGCACTCTACGGGAGTGCGTGAATTGAAATATCAAGAATTTCATGAACCCACGCATGGCTAGTGTCGCACTCTACGGGAGTGCGTGAATTGAAATAACTAGGCTTACCCGTTTGGAAGACCACGTAGGTCGCACTCTACGGGAGTGCGTGAATTGAAATGTAGAGGATACGTCCTCGAATGAATGGCTTGAACGTCGCACTCTACGGGAGTGCGTGAATTGAAATTCTGATGAGTTGCCAAATGCGGCGTACTTCAGGGTCGCACTCTACGGGAGTGCGTGAATTGAAATCGCTACGGTGACGGAGGAACGCAACGGGGAATTGTCGCACTCTACGGGAGTGCGTGAATTGAAATATCAATCTTGCTTTGAATCGTCTTGCCGACCATGGTCGCACTCTACGGGAGTGCGTGAATTGAAATACATGTGCAAGTAGTCAACCTTTTTTACTTACGGTCGCACTCTACGGGAGTGCGTGAATTGAAATTTTGCGCACAAATAGCCCTTGATGTGGAAGATGTCGCACTCTACGGGAGTGCGTGAATTGAAATTTGCCGGTTCTGATATGCACAATCTAGTTTATTGGTCGCACTCTACGGGAGTGCGTGAATTGAAATATCAACGTAATTGGACATCGCATTAAGCAAGGTCGCACTCTACGGGAGTGCGTGAATTGAAATATCGCCATCCACAGGCTCACCCTCCAACTCCAAGTCGCACTCTACCGGAGTGCGTGAATTGAAATAACTCGCCGCCGTGGATAGTTTTTGACGTACTCGTCGCACTCTACGGGAGTGCGTGAATTGAAATTTGGAAGACCTTAGACTATAATGACAAACTAAAAGTCGCACTCTACGGGAGTGCGTGAATTGAAATAGTTTTCACGGGCGCGGTGGTCATTTTGTTAGCGTCGCACTCTACGGGAGTGCGTGAATTGAAATATCATTGAGTCGTCTATCAAGTTATTCAAAATGTCGCACTCTACGGGAGTGCGTGAATTGAAATATTAGTCCGCCTCATTCGCAATTACAATCGTGGTCGCACTCTACGGGAGTGCGTGAATTGAAATAACCCGCAAGCTGTAGTTTTGACCCGTGCAACCGTCGCACTCTACGGGAGTGCGTGAATTGAAATTGGCACCGATGGCACTGCTGGCCGCTGTGGCGTCGCACTCTACGGGAGTGCGTGAATTGAAATCGTACTCAAAATCACGTTGAGCTGGGCAGTGTCACGTCGCACTCTACGGGAGTGCGTGAATTGAAATATTTTCATCTAGCAGTAAAATCCGCACCATCACAGTCGCACTCTACGGGAGTGCGTGAATTGAAATATGTCGGTGCCACTCAAAACGAGCCGCACCGGGTCGCACTCTACGGGAGTGCGTGAATTGAAATATCGGGAGGTCAGTTGCACTAGCTGTGTCTAACGTCGCACTCTACGGGAGTGCGTGAATTGAAATACGTAACAAGTTGAATTCCATCAAGGAACCAACGGTCGCACTCTACGGGAGTGCGTGAATTGAAATATCGCCATGCGTGAATTGACGTTTAAACCGAGGTCGCACTCAACGGGAGTGCGTGAATTGAAATCGATTAGATCGATACCAGAATGAGCTTGATTACGTCGCACTCTACGGGAGTGCGTGAATTGAAATTTGGGAAAATGCTTAGCTAGTCAAAATGATTTGTCGCACTCTACGGGAGTGCGTGAGTTGAAATTTCGCCACCACTCACGTCGTCGTGAACTTGTCCGTTTCACACCAGACGAGTGCAGGAAGTAAAACAAATTGCTGATCATTGTCGTCATGAGTACCGGTATTAGTGTTTGTCATGCAGATGTGTGCGTTAAAACGTAGACTTCGTATGCGATATACTGTTTGTCGGTATAACGCGGCTGTTACCCTCGCGTTCCATTGACAAACCGCATGCATTTGAGTATTCTCAATAGGTAAACAAGACATCCGTTGCCATTGACGCTCTAGAAGAGATCATGCAAGCGATTCGGGGAAGGTGTGAGCCCGATAACGATCGACAAGACACAGCCGAGGCAGAAATTTTTCCGGTAGCCACCGTTATGGCTGAGTAAAATCACAAGGTGGTACCGTGTTCGCACCCTTCGTTTCAGGCGAGGGGTGTCTTTTTTTACGGATGAATCTAATAAGAAGAGGGACAATTATGAACTATCAACGACCAAAAGGCACCGCTGATATCTTGCCGGGCCAAAGTGAGCTTTGGCAGCAAGTTGAAGCCACGGCGCGCCAAATCCTCAACCGCTATCGCTATCAAGAGATCCGCATTCCGCTGTTTGAAAACGTCGAAGTCTTCTCACGCTCTGCCGGTGATACCAGCGACATCGTGACCAAGGAAATGTATACCTTCGAAGACAAAGGCGGCCGGATGATGGCGTTGCGTCCAGAAGGCACCGCTGGCGTCGTCCGTGCGTATGTTGAAAACAAGTTATACGGGCCGGAACACGCCAAGCCGGTCAAGCTCTTTTATATGGGTTCGATGTTCCGTTATGAACGGCCGCAATCCGGCCGTCAGCGTGAGTTCCATCAGATTGGGGTGGAAGCCTTCGGATCGACCAGCCCGGTGCTGGATGCTGAAGTCATCGCTTTGGCCAAAGATCTGCTCGAGGCGATGGGGGCGACGAAGCTGCGTTTTGCCATCAACACGCTCGGAGATCCTGAGAGTCGCAAGGCGTATCATCAGGCCTTGGTCGACTTTCTCACGCCGTTTAAAGATGAATTGTCAGACGATTCTAAGGTGCGCTTAGAGAAGAACCCACTACGGGTACTCGACTCCAAGGATAAGCACGATCAAGAAATCGTCGCTAACGCCCCGAAGATCCTGGATTATCTGACGCCTGAAGCGCAGGCGCATTTTGACGGGGTGAAGACCAACCTCGAAAACCTCGGCATCGACTACGTGGTCGACGCAGACATGGTGCGCGGGCTGGACTATTATAACCACACGATTTTTGAAGTGATGTCCGGCGATCCGGTCTTCGGCGGCGGCTATACCACCATCTTAGGTGGCGGGCGCTACAATGGCTTGGTTGAAGAACTCGGCGGCCCAGAAACCCCAGGCGTCGGTTTTGCGATGGGTGTTGAACGCTTGATGCTTTTGATGCAAGGCAAGCAAAAACCGGCAGTCCTGCCGGCCTACATCGTTGCCATCGACGAAACAGCCGCCCCGACCGCGTTGCGCTTGGCCCAAGCGATCCGCGCGCAAGGCTTTGCCGTGGATATGGATTACCTCGGCCGCAAAGCCAAGGCCCAGTTCAAGTCGGCCAACAAAGCCGGCGCGCGCCTAGTGCTGACGCTGGGTGAAAGCGAACTGGCAGACGGTACCGTGCAGGTCAAGGACATGGCAGACGGCGTCCAACAAACCGTCGCCCAAGACGTCGTCACTAAGCAGTTTGCAACTTTATATCAAGAAACACTGGAGGATTAATCGTGGCTAAACGTAGTTATTATGCAGGGGACGTCACCGAAGCCCATTTAGGCGAAACCGTGACGCTCAAGGGTTGGGTGCAAAAGCGCCGTGACCTCGGGAACCTGATCTTCATCGATCTGCGCGACCGCGCGGGGATCGTGCAGTTGGTGTTCTCTCAAGAAATCGATCCCGACGCGTTGGCTGTCGCTGAAGACCTGCGCTCAGAATTCGTCATCGAAGCGACTGGCTTAGTCCGCGCTCGCGAAGGCGCTGCGATCAACAACAAGATGAAAACCGGTAAGGTCGAAGTCGAAGTGCACGCGATCAGCATTTTGAACAAAGCCAAGACACCGCCGTTTGAAATTACTGACGGCATCTCTGCCAGCGAAGAAACCAAGCTCAAGTACCGCTACTTGGATCTGCGCCGCCCAGAGATGCAAAAAGGCTTGATCATGCGCTCCAAGATCATGACCGCGACCCACGCTTACTTCGACGCGCAAGGCTTCATCGATCTGGAAACACCGACGCTGACGGCTTCCACGCCAGAAGGGGCCCGCGATTACCTCGTGCCTTCTCGGGTTTATCCAGGCAGCTTCTACGCGTTGCCGCAATCCCCACAGCTGTTCAAGCAACTGTTGATGGGTGCCGGGTTTGACCGGTACTACCAGATCGCTCGTTGCTTCCGCGATGAAGACCTGCGTGGCGATCGTCAACCAGAATTCACTCAGATCGACATGGAAACCAGCTTTTTGACTGCCGAAGAGATCCAAGACCTCACCGAAGGCCTGATCGCCAAGGTCATGAAGGATGTCAAAGGCGTTGACGTCAAGCTGCCGTTCAAGCGCATCGACTGGCAAGATGCCATGGACAAATACGGCTCTGACAAGCCGGACCTGCGCTTTGGCATGGAGATCCAAGACGTTTCCGAACTTGTCAAAGACTCTGACTTCAAGGTCTTCGCTGGCGCCGTTGCCAACGGCGGCCAAGTCCGCGCCATCGTCGCACCTGGTGCCGCTGCGGCCTATTCCCGCAAGAAGATTGACGCCTTGCAAGACTACATCAAGCGCTTCGGTGCCAAGGGTCTGGCGTGGATGAAAGTCACCGCCGATGGCATCACCGGCCCCATCAGCAAGTTCTTTGGTGATGGCAAAGTGCTGACCGATGCCTTGGCCGCCAAAGACGGCGACTTGATCCTGTTCGTTGCGGATCAGCCGAGTGTCGTTGCGGCATCCTTGGGTTACTTGCGGACGTATTTTGGCCACGAGCTGAACTTGATCGACGAAAATCAATTCGCATTCTGCTGGGTCGTTGACTGGCCGCTGTTCGAATACGATGAAGGCATCGATCGCTGGGTCCCAGCCCACCATCCATTCACCATGCCAAACGAGGAAGATGTCCATCTGTTGGATACCGATCCGCACGCGGCACATGCCCAATCTTATGACATCGTCTTGAACGGGTATGAACTGGGCGGTGGTTCCATTCGTATCCACACCCGCGAGATCCAAGAGAAGATGTTGCGTGCCTTGGGCTTCACCCCAGAGCGGGCGCAAAAGGCCTTTGGCTTCCTGCTTGACGCCTTAGACTTCGGCTTCCCGCCTCATGGTGGCCTGGCGATCGGCCTCGACCGCTTCGCAATGCTCTTGAGTGGCCGCGACAACATTCGCGACGTCATCGCGTTCCCGAAGAACTCCAAGGCTTCTGAGCCGATGACCAACGCGCCTTATCCGGTCGCAGATCAGCAGCTGGTTGATCTTGGCATCGAGGTACGTGCCGGCGTCGATCCGGAACACGAACACGACACCGATCCAGAAGCATAATTCACAAATATAATCTTCATATTTAAGGACTGATTAACATCAGTCCTTTTTTGTATGTCTGAGACCCAAAATTACTTGTGGGTACACGACTAGCTTGCAAAAAGGGGGTTATAATCGCGCACGATCAACTACACCTGGATTATTCACCTCGGTATTTGGGACATGAAATCGCATCTGGCCGGTCTGAAAGCAACGTTTGGAGCGTTGCGAATACTGACTGAGCGGAGAAGTTGGTGATCGATGCACCACGAACAGACCGACCCAGTTTTCGGCTCGACGCACGACCTATTCAGTTATTCAGTTCAGGTCGCCAACTGATGGACTTCGTCCATGAGCCGACTAAACCAGTTCTTGTAAACATAGTTAGAAGCAAGATGAATCACCACACGACGGGCGTGCCAAGTAATCCTACCGGCGATGTGAAAGAGACTGAACCGTAGCGAGGAGATGGTTGAACGACGGTCTTCCGAGACAAAGAGCTGTTTAAAGAGCTGAACCAGGTTATAGGCAATACCGGTGATCAAGGCTCGTGCAGTGTTCCGTGCAAAAGTTGAGCTGTCTGTTTTGTCAAAGCCAAACCCGCATTTCAGCTCCTTAATTTGGTTCTCAGCATTGCCCCGCTGTCTATAGGTCTTGAACAAAGTCTCTGGAGCCTCGGAGGCCAGGCTGGTCACTACGA